>NZ_BAAABH010000020.1:0-58532 GCF_054767855.1 Clostridium sp. CTA-19
AGGGTTCCAAGTTGACTTTTAAAATTATCCATTCCAAAACTTGGATACCCCAAATAGTGAGACATGCTCTGAATCGCTTAGAATTCAACACTACATTTTGTATGAAAATATTTTAAAGTTATTGAATAAATTTAAATTCGAGCTTGTTTTCCTATAGTTAACTTATAAAAGTAAATTAACTCCCAATATATTTTAAATCATGTACTATTGATTATATAAATTTTATAATATTTAAGTTGAAATGTCAGTTTAGAAGTCTTTTGCAAAAAAAAGATAAGTTTTTTTAGAGAATAAAATTATTTTAGCTATATTTTAATTTAATTAGTTGTAAATTTAATATTAAGTGTATAGTTAATGCATTTTAAAAATAATAATTAATATAGATATTATTGACAGAGTAATAAACTTAAACTCTAGTATATTAATAAATTTTTAATGAATAATTTTATTAATTAAATTTTTCAAAGGTATTTTAAAAGATGGTGTAGAATAAAAACTAAAAAATCTATTTTAAAATACAAATTGTGGTATAAAAATATGAGGTGTTATTATATGATTTTTTATAATAAGGCTTATAATTGTTACTTAAATAAGCAATACGATAATATAAAGAAAGATTATAAAGTGAAATCAGAAGAGTGTATACAAAGTTATGATGAGATTTTATGGGAATGGAATACAAACACTGAAGAATTCAATATAAACTTTATAGGGTATGATATTTTAGGAATTAAAAAATATTATAAAAAAAAGGATGATATTGAGTTTTGGAAACAATTTATACATCCTGATGATGTAGATTATTCTTTTGATAAAATTTTAAATGATATTGTTTCTGATGATAAACAGAAATTTTCTAATGAATATAGAATAATAAGAGCTGATGGAACAGTAGGGAAATTAATTACTAGTGGTATAAGTTATAGAAATATACATGATGAAAAGGTAATAGTAGAATATATAGATAAATTTAAACAGTATGAAAACCTATGGTTTGACAAAAGCAAAGCAAGTTCCTATCCATACATAGGTGGGGGAATTGATGGAGTAATAAATATAGACACTAAAAATAAAAAAATTAAAATGAGTCCATCAATTAATGCAGTATTAGATGAATTAAATTTGCACAAAAAAATAAATTCTTTGAATCAATGTGCTGAATATTTTACTAAAGATGATACGTTAAAATATATTAAATCTTTTGATGAGTTTTTAAAAAGTAGTGAGATATATTATTATAATCAGTTTAAGCTAATAAATAGAAATAATAATGAAAAATGGATAGAAATTAGAGGACAAGCTAACTTAGATAATTTAGGTAATAAAGATAAAGTTTATATTTCAGTAAAGGATATAACAAGAGAAAAGGAAGAAAAGAGAAAATATTCCCAAATAAGGTATATTGACGATATTACAGAACTTCCAAATAAATTTTTTTTAAGAGAAATTTTAATGAAAAAAGACATGGAAAACTCAACAAAAATAAAAGAAAAAATGACACTAATGCTTATAGATATTGATGATTTTAAGGAAATTAATGATAAGTTAGGATATGATTTCGGTAATAAATTATTAAAGGCTGTAGGAAAAAAGATTAAAAATGGAGTAAATAAAAAAGATACAGTATTTAGATACAACGCAGATGAATTTTTTATTTTATATGAAGATTTCACTGGGTATATGAGTGTGAAAGAAAATGCAGAAAAAGTAATTGAATTGTTTAAATACCCGTTAAAAATAGATGAAAAAGATTTTTTTGTCAGTGTAAATGTTGGCATAGCAATTTATCCAGATCATGGGGCAATAATCAGTGATTTAATTTATAAAGCAGATATTGCTATGTTTAAATCTAAAAGCATAGGGAAAAATACTTTTAGCATTTTTGAAGTAGATAAATGTGATGAAGTAAATAGAATTTTTAATATGGAACAAGACTTAGTAAAAGCTATAAATAAAAATGAGATGTATGTGGTTTTTCAACCTAAAATAAACATTGAAAATGAAAAAACTATAGGATTGGAAGCATTGTTAAGATGGAATCATGGAAAAAAAGGAGCTATACCACCTAGTAAATTTATACCAGTTGCTGAAAGTACTAAATTGATAATTCCCATTGGAAGATTTGTTTTTGAGGAAGCTTGTAAAAAGTGTAGAGAACTTCTTGAGAATGGATATGATAATTTTAAAATATCTGTGAATTTATCTAAAATACAGTTGGAAGATAAATTACTAACAGAATTTTTAAAAGACACATTAAAAAAATATGATTTAGCGCCTAAATATATAGAATTAGAAATAACAGAAAGTTTGATAATGAACGCATTAGAAAAAAATTTAGCGACGTTAGATAACATTCATGATTATGGAATAAGTATGTCACTAGATGATTTTGGAGTTGGTCTATCACCTATAAAATATTTGAAAATATTAAACTTAGATTGTTTAAAAATAGATAAAAGTTTTATTGATGACATAGGGGTAAATGAAAAAAGTGAAAGAATTATAGAAGGGTTAATAAAACTTGCACATAGTTTAAATCTTTTAGTTATTGCTGAGGGGGTAGAAAAAGAAGAACAAATAAATTATTTAAAAAAGCACTGCTGTGATATAGTTCAAGGATATTATTATGCAAAACCAATGAGTTTTGATGACACTATTACATTTTTGAGAAAAGAGAATATTTCTAAAAGATAATAGAGCTAATATTATTTTAGCTCTATTATTTTAGCTTGTTTCAATTAAAAATTTCCAATATCTTTTAGGCATTTGTCTATGTTGAAGGTTTGGATTTTTCCTGCTTTGTATAGAAGCAGAAGTATAGTAAATTTTCCATAAATTTTCGTAAAATTCATCGTTAATTTTAGTTGCTAATTGATAGTTTGCTTTACTAAAAAAATCTATAAAGTATTTTTCACCATTATATATGAGTGCTAATTCTCTTTTAACATCATGTATTATAAAACTTTGGTTTTTAAATCTATGAGTAAAATGTGATGCTATAAGAATTAAAATATTATTATCAGGTTCTATAGAAGCATAAAATTTATTATCACCTAAATCTTTAAAACGTACAAACCCAGTAAAACGATGGGCCTCTAATTTTACAGTTCTAGAAATCTTAGAAACTTTTAAGATAGTATCATTATTTAAATACATATCTACATCTTTTTTTAATTTAAAAGCTAATCTTATATAATTGTGAAGTATCCAATACTTCTCTTCATTGGCACTAAGAAATACATACATAATATTCTTTATTGTTTCATTAGTAAAGATATTTTCCATTGCAGTATAAACTTTTGAAGAGTTATCTAAGTCAGTAATTATATCTATAAAATTATCTATAAGATTTGGAATGCAATTTGTGGTTACTATGATGTTATTAGGTTTAATATCATTATAATAACTATGATAAATACAAGTTAAAAATCCTTCAAAAGATCCATCAAAAGTATAGATATTCATAAACATTTCACCTACCAATTCTTAATTATTTTAAATTTGACCAGTTATTATTTTAATTTTATCTTCAGAATTAGGTATACTAGGTAAATTTGAGAACAAAGAAAGTTGCTCATAATTATCATTTTTTATCATTTGCTTTTCTTTTAAAATTAATCTATCTTCAATTTTTTTTTTATCTATATCAACATCACCATAATATTTACCTTTACAAGTTATAAAATATTGAGCTCTTTTTAAAACAATTCCTAATTTTTTCAAGTCATAAAAATTTAGAAATCCAACTTTTCTTGTTAAAATTATTCGTTTAGCAGATTTTATACCTATACCGGGAACCCTTAAAAGTAATTCGTAAGGTGCAGTATTTATCTCTACAGGAAACAAATAAAGATTATTAAGTGCATAGAAAGTTTTTGGATCTAACTTATCATGAAAATTAGGATTATCTTTATTAAGAATTTCATCTGCTTTAAACCCATAAAAACGCAAAAGCCAGTCTGCTTGATAAAGCCTGTTTTCTCTTATAAGTGGTGGTTCTTTTATATCAGGAAGGTTTGGTGTTTGATTAACAGGCACATAGGCAGAATAGTAAACTCTTTTTAAATCATAGCCTTTATATAAATTTTCACAAAGTTTTAGAATATCATAATCATTATCATTTGTAGCACCAACAATAAGTTGTGTACTTTGCCCACCGGGAACGAATTTGGGAGCATTCTTAAACAATTTGCTATTCTCTTTTGAATGAATTATTTGTTTTTTTATAAGAGACATAGGTTTTAATATGCTATCTTTATTCTTTTGAGGTGCTAAAAGCTTTAGTCCTTGAGAAGATGGGAGCTCGATATTAACGCTCATTCTATCAGCATATAAACCTGTTTCTTCAATTAATTTTTCATCAGCACCAGGAATAGCTTTAACATGAATGTATCCATTAAATTTATGAGTAATTCGTAATGTTTTAGTGACCTTTAATAATAATTCCATAGTATAATTTACATTTTGGATAATAGCAGAGCTTAAAAACAAACCTTCTATATAATTTCTTTTATAAAAATTGATAGTTAAGTCAACTACTTCATCAGGGGTAAAAAAAGCTCTAGGAATGTCATTACTAATTCTATTTATACAATAAGCACAGTCATAAATACAATAATTAGTTAAAAGAATTTTTAAAAGTGAAACACATCTTCCGTCAGTAGTAAATGTATGACAGATTCCATTTGTATTGCAATTTCCAAGTCCGTTATTAATATTCTTTCTTTTACTCCCACTTGAAGAACAAGAAACATCATATTTAGCAGCATCACTAAGTATTTTTAATTTATCTAAAATTTCCAAGTAAAATCACCACCATATAAATACTATTAATTACAATTATAACTATATTATTAAATTCTGTGTTTTAAAATCAAATTATTATACCAATAACAAAAATAAATTTCAAATATTTTTAAAGTAAAATTAGGGTTATTTAGGAAAGGGATAAAAATACAAATATATTTTAGTCAAATCAGTATTAAAAATAAAACATTATGCAAACTAATTAGTAAAGATACAAAGAAAGGATGATTTTTATGGCAAATAATTTTTTAGAAGTTATTAAAAATAGGAAAAGTGTAAGAAGTTTTACTAGTGAATTGGTTTGTGATGAGAAAATAAAAGAAATTTTGGAATGTGGAATGGCAGCACCATCAGCAATGAATACTAATTGTGTAGAATTTATAGTAGTAAAAAATAAAGAAATAATGAATAAACTTCCACAAATGCTAGAAGACTGTGCAGTAGCAATTGTTGTTTGTGCAAATGTAGAAAAGCAAAAGAAGGAAGCATATTGGCTTCAAGATTGTGCAGCATCTATGGAAAACATGTTGTTAGCAGTTGAAGCTTTAGAACTAGGTGGAGTGTGGATAGCAATTTATCCAGAAGAAGAAAGAATGAAAACTGCTTGTGACTTATTAAATGTTCCTAATCACATAAAGCCAGTAGCTATAGTTGCTTTAGGCTATGAAAATGAAAAAGAAAATTTAAAATATAATTATGAAGAAAAGAAAATTCACTCAGAAAAATGGATTTAAATTTTTCACTATAAATTTAAATGACACATTTTCATTAATTTTGCTATAATTATTATATATTTATAGCAATTTTTATTAAGTAGAAAAGGAGAATAAATGAGAGTTGAATATATTTCATATATAGATAACCTTCCAGTAGATGTGTCTTTAGTTAATGTTGGAGAATACCCGATTCATTGGCATAAATCTTTAGAAATTTTATTTGTCTTAAAAGGAAAAATAAATGTAACTATTGAATCCGAAACATATGAAGTTGAAGAAAAAGAAATTGAAATAATAAATTCAGAAGAAGCACACATGATATTTAGCGAAGATGAGGACAATAAAGTTTTAATGTTTCACATTGATTTAAAATTCTTTGAAAAGTTTTATGATGATATGGAAAACATATTCTTTTATGTTAATTCATCAGATGAAGGAGTACAAAATGAAGAAAAGTACGATATAATTAGAAGATATTTGTCTATGGTACTTTGTGAATTAGTTCAAAGACAAGATGATTATGATGAGTTTATAGAAGAGAATTTAATAGAACTTATATATCATCTTATAAACAATTTTCATTATCTTATGTATGAAAAAGAAGAGATAAAGGATAATGACGAACAACTTCAAAGATATCATAGGATAGCAAAATATATATATAATAATTATAATAACAAGATAAGTCTTCAAGATATAGCTCAAAAGGAATTTTTAAGTACTCACTATCTTTCACATGAAATTAAAAATACTATGGGACTTAGCTTTAAAGATTTTGTGAATTTAGTTAGAGTTGAAGAATCTTTAAAATTGCTGTTAGATACAGATATGACTATTTCGGATATATCTGAAGAAGTAGGATTTTCACATAGTAGATATTATAATAAACATTTTAAAAAGCATTATAATTTAACACCAAAGCAGTATAGGAAAAAGTATAAAATTGATGAGAAAGACTTAGAAAAAATAAAAAAAATAGAATTTTTAGAGATAAACAATGAAACTTTAGAAAGTATATCAGATTACTTAGAGGATTATGAAAGATATAACTATGAAGAGAAAATTATAAGATTAAATATTGATATGTCACAAAATCAAGGAGATTTTGAACATTTTTATAAGGAAGTTATATATTTAGGTCATGGACATGATTTATTAAAAGAAAGCTTTAGAAAATATATAACGGATATACAAAAAAATATAACTTTTCAATATGGAAAACTTACGAAATTATTTTCTAAACATCTTGGAATATTTGAAAATAGTGAATTTATAAACTTTATGTATCTTAAACAAGTTATGGATTTTATATTAGATTTAGAATTAAGGCCATTTATAGTAATTGAAAAAGAAAATTTTGAAGATGAAAATTTGATTTATATGTTGAAAGCTTTTATAAAATTTTTTACAGAGGAGTATGGAAATTATGAATTTAAAAAATGGAGATTTCAAATTCATAACTCTATTGAAGAGAAGTTAAAAGAAGAAATAATAGATTTATTTACTAATCAATATAGTTTGCAATTAGAAGAAAATCTATATTTTGAAAATAAAAATATAAATCCAATATACGATACTTCTTATATGTTGCCTTATATAATAAATAAAATTGTAATGAAAAAAGAACCTGTTTTTATGAAAGTAGTTGATGTTATTCAAAAAGAAACTAGTTTTCATAGTCAATTATTTATGGGGGATAGAGGAATAATGAATGGTTTTGGTATAAAGAAACCATCATATTATGCATATTATTTACTAAGTCTATTAGGTGATACATTAATATGTTATGGAGAAGGCTATATAGTTACTTCTAGAGGTGATGAGTATCAAATATTACTATATACGTATAGTGAAGAATTAGAAAAATTAGCGGATATAAAGGAGTTCAATAAAAAAAGAGGTAGCAAAAATGTAAAAGAGAAAAAATTCTTTTTAAATATAACTAATTTATATTATGATTATAGAATGACTTTTTATGAAATCGGAGAAAAAAAGGGCTCTGCATTTAATTATTGGTTAAATTTAGGCAAACCTAATTTAATTGAAGAAGATGAAATAGAACTTTTAAGAAAATCAGCATTTCCTGAAATAAAATTTAATTATGCTAAGAAAACTAATGTATTTCATATAGCTCCTATGATAGATGGGTATGGATCAACATTAATTTTACTAAGAAAAGTACAAAAGCACCCTTTTTAATGTGCTTTTGTACTTTTTTGTTAAATAAAATTTAATCAAAAGTCCTTAAGAATGTACTTTTTATAGAGCATATCAATGAGTGCAGGTATTGTTTTGTACATATATAATAGTAATATAGGAAAAAATACTTATGATTTTTTATTAAAAAGTACAAAATGATGAATTTAAAATAGAGAATTATATAAAAAAATATGAGGTGGATAAAATGGGATTTGACAACAGGATGTTTGCTGAAGGAAAAGTTGGAAAAATACTTTTTAAGTTCGCAGTACCAGCAATTATATCTTTGTTTGTATCAGAGCTTTATAACATGGTTGATACGTTTTACGTAGGAAGGTATGTTGGTGCTAATGCAATAGGAGCCCTTACCATAGCATTCCCAGTTCAAAGGTTACTAATATCAATTGGACTTCTGATAGCTATAGGAGCATCTACAGCAGTAGCAAGGTCTTTGGGAGAAAACGATTATGATAAATTAAAACAAACTATAAATAATGCATTTATATTAACAATAATGTTACTTATTATTGTACCTATCGCGGTATTCATATTTAAAGAGCATATAATAACTAAATTAGGAGCCAGTGAGGCTATATATCCATATGCTGAAAGTTATATAAGTATTGTATTAATTGGTGGGTTATTCCAATCTTTAACGGTAGTGGCTTGTTACATTATGACAGCCCTAGGAAATACTAAAATAACGTTGGTTGCAACATCTATAGGGGCTATCTGTAATACAATAATAGACTATATATTTGTAGTCAGTTTATCGATGGGAGTTAAAGGTGCGGCAATTTCTACAGTTATATCACAAATAATAGCGTTTTTATTTATGGTATATAAATTTTCAAGAGTAAAGAAAGCATTAAATCTTAAATTAAAACTTGAATTTAATTTTAACATAACAAAAGCAATAGTTGCTATTGGATTTTCAACATTCATAGTAGAGATTTCAGATGCTGTAGTAGCTGTACTATTAAATAATTTAGTATCTGTATATGGTGGTGATTCTGCAATAATAATTGTTGGAGTTGTAAGTAGATTATCAATGTTCTTATTTATAACGGTTATAGGAATAAGTTCTGCGATGCAACCAATTGCAGCATATAATTATGGAGCTAAAAATTACAAAAGATTAAAAGAAATAGTTAAAAAGGCTATATATGCTGTTTCTGTTACATCAACTATATTGTGGGCGTTAATGATGATATTTACAAGACCTATAATAGGAAGTTTTCTTCAAGATCAAAGTTTATTAAATGAAGCAGTAAAAGCTTTTAGAATGTGTATAGCAGTTTTCCCAGTAGTAGGATTATATTATGTAGCTATATACTTCTATCAATCTATAGAAGAAGCAAGATCAAGTTTAATACTTTCTGTATATAGACAATTAATATTATTTATCCCAATAGTTATAGTATTAGTTAATTTAATTGGAGTAGGTGGTGCTTGGATAGCATTCCCTATAAGTGATTTGATTTCAGCAGTAACTGGTTTTTATTATATAAAGAAAGCTGGTATGCTTTTGGAATCAGAAAGAGAAGCTTATATAAGAGAAAAAGAAACTTTGAATTTTTCATAATTTAGCAATTAACATGTGCAACTTATATTCTTTGAATTTAACTTTTAAATTCTTCCTTTGCAAAATTTTAGTAGCTAGCACCTGCTAAATATAACTTAAAAGGAATATAAGTATGTACATTTAAAAAAATGAAAAATCTCTATAAACAATTTAAAAACTGTTTATAGAGATTTTTTAATTCTTAAATATTTGTATTATTAATTAAATTGTTTATAATTAATAATCCATTAGGATTACTTAGGTTTTCTTTAAAAATAGGCAAATTTAAAGGTGATATAGTGAATATAAAGAAAGATAGTATTATTATTAGGAGTAATATAATTCCTAAACCATTTATATTAGAATAAATTTCTTTGCTAGAAGTAATCTTATAATTAATTATTCCCCATAATACACAAGCTACTATATATATTAGAATATCTATAAAAAGAATAGATTTTCCCGTGAAGCTAGTGTATATATAAAATAAGAGTGGGATTACAATCATAGTTGAAAGTGAGGCTACTGCTTTAGCAAAAAAATAATTATTAGCATAATCTTTTACAAATTTATATTCAAAAATAATATAAAATATAGAGGCAAAGACTGCCATTTTTAGATGTTCCCAAACACTTTCATTTATAGGTGAAAAAAGGCCTACAATTGGGCTGTTGTTAGAAAACTTATAAGTAAAGTGAAGCAAAGAACCTACTATAATTATGAATATGACTCCTATAATAGTAGATTTTAAAATTTTATTATTTTTGTTTTTATAGAACATATTAAAATCTCCTTAAAAAATATTTTTAAATAATTAAATAGTTTTTTACATATTAAAGGTATGCATTATGCATGATTTTTATGATTTTAATTAAATTTTATATATGTTAAAATATATAATTAAAATACTGTTTATTCTGAAATTTGAGGTGGAAATAATGAATATTATTGTGGCTGTAGATGAAAATTATGGAATAGGATGTAAAGGAAATCTTCTCGTAAATATAAGAGAAGATTTAAAATTTTTTAAAGACACGACTATAGGGAAAGTTGTTGTTATGGGTAGAAAAACTAGAGAATCACTACCTAATATGGAACCATTAAAAGATAGGGTGAATATAGTGATTACAAAGCAAAAGGGCTATAAAGCAGATGGTTTTTTCATAGTAAATTCTTTAGAAGAATTATTTTTAACTTTAAAAAACTATAATAGTGATGACATATTTTGTATTGGTGGAGAAAGTATATATAGTTTATTAGCGCCATATTGTAATTATGCATATGTTACTAAAATACATGAAAAATATAATAGTGATAAGAATTTTTTTGATATAGATAATAATAAAAATTGGAAACTTATAAAAAAAGAAAAGGCGATGATGTCTAAAGAAAATAACATAAAATTTAATTTTAATATTTATGAAAATACAAAAATATAATAGTGGTTTTAATTTATATAAAAATAACATTTTAAATTTAGGAGGTGGCTCGAATTGGAAAATTGGGAGAAAAAAAGAGAATTTATAGAGGCAAATAATTTTGCTCAATGTGGTAAAGAAACAGACAGAAGAATAAGTGAAGAAAATCATAAAGGCAACTATTTTTCTTTAAGAGATGAATTTGCAAAGGATAGAGATAGAATAATATTTTCAAGAGCTTTTAGAAGACTTGAACATAAGGCACAAATATATAGTCATCAAAAGGGTGATCATTTTAGAACTAGATTGACTCATACTTTAGAAGTTGCTCAAATAGCAAGAAAAATAGCAAGAAATTTAAATCTCAATGAAGCATTGGCAGAAGCTATTGCACTTGGGCATGATATAGGACATACTCCTTTTGGACATCAAGGGGAGAGAACATTAGATGATTTAATGATTGGGAAGGATACTTTGTCAAATAGAATACATCCATCTATAAATTATGGTGGTTTTAAGCACAATTTTCATTCACTAAAAATATTGGATGAATTAGAAGTTAAATTTAAGGAAACCAGAGGTATGAATTTAACATGGCAAGTTATGGAAGGTATTTTGAAACATACGAAAACTAAAAGGGATGGAAATAATTGGCCTCTTAATAGATTTATTCAAGATGAGATGTTTTTAAAAGAATGTATGGAGCTTCCTTTTTCTTTTACTTTAGAGGGACAGATTGTAAATGTTAGTGATGAAATTGCACAAAGACAACATGATATAGATGATGGAGTAAAAGATAATGATTTAAATATAAGCTATGAATCTATTGCTATAAAAATATATAAGAAGGTAAATGAGATACTAGAACATTATGAAAAAAACAAGGCTTTCAACTATATATCTAATGATAGCATAGAAATCTTAATAACCTTAAAAAATAATATAAAAGAAAATTTAGCATTAGATAAAATTAATAAAAGTATTTTCAATGCCAAAGAAAGTAACAATATTGAAACTTCTATGACTATATTAGAAAATATATATAACAATGATTTTGATAAGAGTTTTGGTGAAAATGGAGATATAAAAGATTATAGTGAGAGCTTTAAAATTAATCAATTAACAAGAGATGTTATAGATTTTTTTATAACAGATGTAACAACAAATTCTATGAATAATATATTGAAAAAAGGATTTAATGTAAAAGTTGAAATCAATAATAGAATTTATTTTAAAGAAAAATTAGTTGATTTTTCTTATTATGGAAAACAGTTAGATGAAGCTATTGAAGAGTATATAAAAGCTAAAATTTTAAATTCTTATAATGTGAATAGATTTGATGGGAATTCTAGATATATAATTAAACAATTATTTAAAGCATACTATGCAAATCCAAGACAGATGCCCAAACACAATTTAGAAAGACTTCAAAGTAATGTGAAAAAAATATGCAGTGATATATACAACATTAAAATTTTATTTAATGGAAAGAAAATAGAAATAAAAGATATTAGTTTTAATAATGATAAAAAAGGTATAATAGAATCTTATACTAATCTTTTAAAATTTAAATTAGAGAAAATGGAGTTATTAGATTTTAATGATAATGTCATAGATGATAAGGAAAGTTTGCTAGAAGAAATTGCAGAATTTCAAATAGAAGAAACAAATTTAGAAAATTTTACTGAGAAGGAAAGATATATTTACACATTAAAGGAGCTTAGGTATTATTATCTATCAACTATATGTGATTATATAGCTGGAATGACAGATAATTATGCTATAGACGAATTTAAAAAATTATATAATGGGCTTAATATATAAGGCATCTTAAAAAAATAAAAACTTAGTTTAGGCTAAGTTTTTATTTTTAAAATTTAATAAAAAGTATTAAGTATAAAAGTTAAAAGTATAAAATTATATAAAAGGTCATACTTAGTAATTTCAAAGTTAAATTAAATGAATGTTAGCAAAAGAAATTTTGATTATAGCTTTTAATATAGGGATATTAAAAATAAAAACTATAAATTTGAATTTTTATAGTTAAGCTATAAAATTTTATAAAACCTTACAATAAGAATGGTGATTAATTATTAACTTTAAAATTGAAAAGTAATTAAGTATGACCATAAAGGGCAATTAAAATTAAATTTGGATTTTTGTATTTTGAATAAAACAAAAATAAGATAATTTAAAATTCAGAAAATTTAAATTTCAATTATTATTATATCAGTATATAAATTGAGAGTAAATATAGAAAATTTTAACATTATTAGTTAAAAGTTAATAAATTGTAAAGTATAAATAAAATTAATTAATATTGTTAAAAATTAGCAGTATTAATTAAGAAAATTATAAAATTTTAACAATATTAATGGAAAAAAATCATAAAAATATACCATGAATTACTAGTATAAAATAAAATTATGCTAAAACCTGAATAAAAAAATATATTTTATCCATAAAATAATATCAAATAATGCATATGAAAGAAAATAATAGCTCAAAATAGATACATAACTGATTTATTATTTAATTGAATATGCTAACTAAAAGGAGGAGTTAATAGTGAAAGACTTTATGAATGTAATCACTACAGTTGTTCATATCTTTATAGTTGGAACATTCGTCTCTGGAAAAGATTTAGCTCTTTCAATTGAAAAAGAAAACAATGTTTTAAAATAATAAAATATTTATTTAATAATGGAGTTGAAATAAAAAAATGTTTATATAAAAAATATATTTAAATTTATCTAAAATGTAATTTATAAAATAACATCAGAGGTTATTTTATATATAGTAATAATTATATTATTAAAAAAAATTATTAAATTATTACTATATAACAATACTATAAAGATATGGAAATGGTGATTTTAATTATTAAAATCACCATTTTTCACAATTGAAATTGTTTTTAGGACAGTTGAATATAATTAGTATTATTTATAATATATATTTATTGGATGATATAGGAAAACCAACTGCAATTTAATAGGGCTCAATAATTTAAAAATATTTTCATTCAAAATGTATATTATATAACTTAAATATAATTTTAAAATCCAATGCATTTATATTTAATTTATAAGATATTAAAAATTTGGGGGAATCAAATGAACAGATATTTAAGGCTAGAAATATCAACGGAAGATAAAATAGGAATAACTTTTAAAGTTTTAGAGAAAATATACTTAGCTAACATTAATTTAATATCTTTAGAAGTTTTTCCTAGAAAGTTATATTTGAAAATAGAAAAAATAGAATATAATGAAATTTTAAAGCTCATGGAAAATATAAAGATAATTGAAGAAGTATCAGAAATAAAAACTATAGAACTTTTAAACTATGAGCAAAATGAAAAAAGGTTAAGAGCAATAATAGATGCAGTAGATGATGGGATTTTAGTTATAGATAAAAATTATAATATAGAGTTATTTAATAGTTATTGTGAGAATATATTTAATTACAAAAAAGATGAGGTGATTGGAAAATCTTTTGAAAAAGTAATTAAAAATAATAAATCTATAATTAATTTAATAAAGCATGGAAATGAATATACAAATATAAATACAACTAGTGAAAATAATAGAGGAAAAGCTTGTTATATAACAACAGGTAGAGCTATTTGGGATGATGATGAAAAGGTAGTAGGTGCAGTTTGTTCTATAAAAGATATGAAAAAAGCCATAGAGATGGCAAAGGTTGTTTGTCATACTCGAGATGGAGCATTTAAAGACATAGTTGGAACAAGTAAAGTTATAGAACAAACTAAATCAGTAGTGGAACTTATTGCAAAAGGAAGTTCTACAGTACTTATAAGAGGTGAAAGTGGAACTGGAAAAGAATTATTTGCCAAAGCTATACATAACTTGAGTGGGAGAAAAGAAAATCCATTTGTAGTTATAAATTGTGCAGCATTACCTGACTCACTAATGGAAAGTGAACTTTTTGGATATGAAAAAGGAAGTTTTACAGGAGCATTAAATAATGGAAAAGATGGTTTGATAAAAAATGCAGATGATGGAACATTATTTTTAGATGAAGTAGGAGAACTATCTCCTGTTTTGCAAGCAAAGCTTCTTAGGGTTCTTCAAGATGGAAAAGTAAGAAAAATAGGTGGAACTAAAGAAGAAAAAGTAAATGTTAGAATAATATGTGCTACCAATAGAAATCTAGAGGCAATGATAAAGGAAAAAAAATTTAGAGAAGATTTATATTATAGATTAAATGTAATTCCATTAGTTATTCCACCGTTAAGAGAAAGAAAAGAAGATATACCTTATTTAACTAAATATTTTATTGAATTTTTAAATCATAGAATAAACAAAAATATTAAATCTGCAGATAATGAATTTATAAACGAGCTATTAAAGTATGATTGGCCAGGAAATATAAGAGAACTTAAAAATGTAATAGAGCGTGCTATAAATTTATGTTCTAATGATATTTTAACATCAGAATGTTTATTATTTGATAATAAAATATTCTTTCAAAAGATAAATACTACAGAAGTTGATAATGAAAAAACGCTTAGAGAAATGGTAGAAGAAGTAGAAGAATATACAATAGTAAACGCCTTGAAAAAAGAAAAATCTATAAGGGCAGCGGCAAGAAAACTAAATGTTACTCATGGAACAATTATAAATAAGATAAAAAAATATAATATAGAATGGTAAATTTATTAACCTGTGGTCATAAAAATAACCATATAATGGCTATTTTTATGACCAATAGATTTTTTGTTGTATTGCCAAGTTATCAAAATATTAATTTGACAAATTTATTGTGTAAAAATTAAGAGTGATAAATAGGCGGTTAAGGGGTAAGGTTAGCTAAAAAAATAATATGTGTATTTAAATATTTGGCATGAAATTTGCTCTAACTAATAATAAAGTAATAAAAATAAAATACATAAGAACCCAAGTATTTATATTTTTAAGTTTGTTAGGAGGGTAAATATGAGCAATGAAAATTTAAAAAGTATGGGATTTGCTACGAAGGCTATACATGGAGGGAATATGAAAAATGCCTTTGGCGCACTATCAACTCCAATATTTCAAACATCTACTTTTGTATTTGATGATGCAGAGCAAGGTGGAAGAAGATTTGCATTAGAAGAAGGTGGATATATATATAGTAGACTAGGAAATCCAACAAATACTGTATTAGAAGACAAATTGGCGTTATTAGAAGGTGGAGAAGCTGCAATGTCTATGAGCTCTGGTATAGGAGCTATAACTTCTGCTATTTGGTCAATTGTAGAAGCTGGCGATCATATAGTAGCGGCAAAAACTTTATATGGATGTACTTTTGCATTTTTAAATCATGGTATAACAAAATTTGGTGTTGAAGTTACTTTTGTAGATGCCACTAACCCTGAAAATATAAAAAATGCTATGAAAGATAATACAAAATTGGTTTATATAGAAACTCCAGCAAATCCAAATTTAGCTTTAGTAGATATAAAGGCAACAGCTGAGATAGCACATTCTAAAGAAAATTGTATGTTAATGGTAGATAATACATTCTGTACTCCTTATATACAAAGACCTTTAGAATTAGGCGCAGATGTGGTTATCCATTCAGGAACTAAATTCTTAAATGGACATGGAGATGTAGTTTGTGGTTTTGTAATAGGAAATGCAGAATTTATACAAAAAGTAAGATTGTTTGGAGTCAAAGATATGACAGGATCATCAATGAGTCCATTTGATGCTTATTTAGTGATAAGAGGAATGAAAACACTTCCAATAAGAATGGAAAAACACTGCTGTAATGCTATGAAAGTAGCAGAGTTTTTAGAAACACATAAAGCAGTAGAAAAGGTTTATTATCCAGGATTAAAATCATTTCCACAATATGAATTAGGAAAAGAGCAAATGTCATTATCAGGAGCTATAATAGCATTTGAAATTAAAGGTGATTTGGAAGATGGTAAAAAGGTTATAAATAACACTAAACTTTGTGCACTTGCAGTAAGTTTAGGAGATGCTGAGACACTAATACAACATCCAGCATCAATGACACATTCACCATATACTCCAGAAGAAAGAGAAGAAGCTGGAATAAAAGATAATTTAATAAGGCTTGCAGTAGGTCTTGAAAATGCGGAAGATATAATAAATGATTTAGATAAAGCTTTAAATAGTATATTATAGTAATTCAATATAAAAGGTTGTGCTAAATTTTAGCACAACCTTTTTAAATAAAAAATTTTATATAAATTCATGGTTAAACTTTTTATTTCTTAATATTAATATAGTGAATAGAGAAATTAATATTAATCCTTTTAATACACTCGTTATACTAATTGTCCACCAAACACCATTTAGTCCCCAAATTTTAGGGTTAGATAAGAAATATGCAAAAGGTACTCTTAAACCAGTTAAAATTATGCTAATTAATGATGGCAACAAGGTTTTACCAAGACCATTAAAAGCACCTGTAGTGGTTATTTCTATACACATAAATAATTGAGAAACTCCAAGTACTTGTAGATAAACAATACCCATAGACACAGCGTCAGGCTCATCTATAAAAAATTTAAATATAGGTTCTGCACCTAAAATAAGTAATGCTGTTGCAAAGATACCAATTATAGAAACTAATTTTATAGCAGCTTTATAGCCTTCAATAATACGGTTATAATGTTTTGCACCATAGTTTTGTCCTATAAATGCACTTATAGCTGTAGAGAAACCACCTGCTGTCATCCAAGAGATAGATTCAATTTGGGAACCAACTTTTTGTACTGCAATAGCAGTGTCACCATGAAAAGCTATTATTCTTCCAATCATCATTGAAAATGAGCAAAACAAGCCGTTTTGTAATGCTACAGGAAAGCTAAGTTTTATTATTTTATTACTATATGCTAAATCTAATTTAGAAATAATATTTACTTTAAATAGATAAGAATTTTGACGTTTTATATGAATTAAAAATAGTATAGTAACAGATAGCTGTGATAAAACTGTGGCAAGAGCAGCACCAAGTACACCAAGAGAAGGTATTGGACCTAATCCGAATATTAGTAAAGGATCTAAAACTATATTAAATATAAGACCTACAGTGTTGATTTTAAAAGGAATTTTACTATCACCACATCCATTAAAAATACCTGTTAAAACTGGGTTTATAAAATTGAAAATCATTCCAAGTGCAATGACAAACAAATAAGTTTCAGCCATATTTATTACATCGGGGCTATTCAATTTAAAAAATCCAATAAGTGAACTTTTAAATATAATTAGAAAAAACATATAGAATACTGCAAAGATTATAGTAAGTTGAATTGCACTTTTAGTATAGTTTTGAGCATCTTTTATGTTATCTTTACCATAAGATTGCGATATAGATATTTCAGCTCCACTTTTAGAAAGCATCATAAGTGATTGTCCAAGCCAATTAAAAAAGCCAGCAGTACCAACAGCTGCAACTGCCAGACTACCCATTCTACCTATCCAAATCATGTCTATCATATTATAAGCCATTTGAATAAAAGATGTACCCATAATTGGAATAGCAAGTGCAATTAAGGAATCTGTAATTTTACCATTAATTAAATCAATTTTTTTATTCAATAAAATCCCCCTTCTTTTCTCTAAAAAATTGTGAACAATTACCTAAATATATTAGTAAATATAAAAAGATACGATAATATATATAGGGTTCCAAGTTTTAAAATTATTCATTTCAAAACTTGGATACCCCAAATAGTGAGACATGCTCTGAATCACTTGCAACTCAACACTAAATTTTATATGAAAATATTTTAAAGTTGTTGAATAAATTTAAATTTGAGCTTGTTTCCCTATATTAATATAAAAATTTGTTTAATGTAAATTAGTAATATATTTTTTATAGTTATAATTTTATAACCTTAGAATAATATAGCATACTAATATTCTTGTTTCTATATTATTTTAAAATACTTTTTAATTTATATGGTTCCAAGTTGACTCTTAAAGCTATCCATTCCAAAACTTGGATACCTAAAATAGTGAGACATGCTCCAAATCACTTAGAATTCAACACTGCATCTTGTATAAAAATATTTTAAGGTTATTGAATAAATTTAAATTGGAGCTTGTTTCCCTATATCTATCAAAAAGTTTAGCATTTAAAATAAAGCATATAATTTTAAAATTATAATTTATATAGATTAAGTTTTTTACTTAAGATTTAATTGCGAAAGTCTATATAATAATTATTTAAATATAATATTATTAAATTAAGTGGTATTAGTTTTGGAGGGGATTAAATGCTAGGAAAAAGTAAAAAGTTATTACAACAGATAGAGGAAAATAACAAAAGAATAGAAAATCTTAAAAAAGAAAATAATATTTTAGAATCTTTATGTAAAGTTACATCAAATATGTTTTGGATAAAAGATTTAGATAATAATTTAATATACTGGACTAAAGGTATGGAAGAATTAACAGGTTTGGATAAGAACAGAGCTAAAGAAGATTTAAATGGAGTTTTAAAAGATAAAAATGGCGTTGATTTAAGTAATTTAATTAATACTTCCAATTTATATGATAGCAATGGTAATGAAGTAGGAATTTTAAACGAGATAAGAGAATCAATAAATTTAGATGGAATAATAGATATAATTGAAAGTAATTCTAGTAAAATAGATGGTTTTTCATCTCATATAGAGATGTCTATGAAAAATATATCAGAAGTTTCAAGTAAAATAAAAACTCAATCTAATGAAATACTAGAGGAATCTAAAAATGGGTTAAAAACAGCTCAAAAGGTATATGATCAAACAGAAACTTGCACAAAATTTGGGCATGAGGTTAAAGAAAATATTGAATCAATAAATATTTCTATGAAAAAATCCGTAGATAAAATTAATGATTTGAAAAGTAAATCAGAGCTTATAGTGGATATATTAACTACTATACAGGGAATAGCATCTCAAACAAATTTACTAGCACTAAACGCGTCAATAGAGGCAGCAAGAGCAGGTGAATCTGGTAGGGGGTTTGCTGTTGTTGCAGAAGAAATAAGAAAATTAGCAGAAGTATCACAGGAATCAACTAAGGAAATAAAGGAGACTATAGATGCAATAATAGATATTGTTCAAAGTACTGTAGGGTTTATAGAAAAAACAGATAAGGATCTTTTAGCTGGAGCAAATGGAGTGAGCAAACTTTTAGAACTAGTTAAGGGTATAGAAAATGCATCTGAGATTATGCTAAATTCTATGGAAAAAATAGAGAAAGTGTCAATAGAAAGTTCTAGAATAAATATTGATCAAAATAATTCATTGACAGAAATTGCAGCTGTAAGCGAAGAATTTAATAATATGTCTAGAGAAATAGGGGAAAATATAAAAAATGAAATGTTGAATATTTCTAAGTGAAAATTAGCAAAGATTTATTGAAAATATAATGTAAAATTTGCAAATTCATTTATAAAACATTAAAATTAAATAAGATTAAAATGTGAGGTGATATATGATGAAATATACTAAAAATTTAGAGTCAGCATTAGAAAACCTTCAAGCGAAGGGTGCTTTTTTAACAGTTAAAGATGGTGAAAATGTAAACACTATGACAATAGGTTGGGGACAAATGGGATACATGTGGAAAAAACCTGTATTTATGGTTATGGTGAGAAAAAGCAGATATACTTATAATTTAATAGAAAAGGCAACAGAATTTACTGTAAGCATTCCAGTAGATGATTCAATGAAAAATGAATTAATTTTATGCGGAACAAAATCAGGAAGAGATTTTGATAAAGTAAAAGAATGTGGTTTGAAATTAGAAAAAGGTAGAACTGTAGAGACTCCATTAATATCAGGATGTAAATTACAATATGAATGTAAAATCCTTTATAAACATGAAATGGATAAATCTTTCTTAGATAAAGAAATAGATGAAAAAGTTTATACTGATAATGATTATCATGTATTATATTATGGAGAAATAGTAGATTGTTATGAACTTTAATATAGGGTTTTAGAAAGTTTATAACTAAATATAAAGGAATTGGTTAGAGGAAATTTAGAACCAGTTCCTTTATATATTATCAATATTTACAAAGTACATTATTTATAATATAATAATTAAAGTTGTTAAATATTTTAAAATTTAAAGGTATTTATCATAAGGGAGTAGCTGACAACTTTGGTTGTGTCAAGGTCAACATACTGGTTTTTAACCTGGCTTTGGATTAAATAGTGAGACTTATGTATAATGCAAAATTTAATTTTGTATTATACATGGGTCTCTTTTTATTAATAAATTAAATAAATTTTTAGTTTAAAAAGAGTAGTAAATGCAAAAAGTAAAAATGAATTTAAAAGAAAATGTTAAATAAGAATAATTTGGTATTTAGTTATCAAAAATATTATATAAATAAAATATGGAGGATTTTTTATGAGTATTATATCTATTTTTTTAACAGCATTAGCTCTTGCAATGGACGCATTTGCTGTTTCTTTAAGTATTGGAATGAAATCTAAAAATGAAAGGATTAAAAATGGATTAAAGGCAGGATTATATTTTGGAATATTTCAAGGTGCTATGCCTCTTATAGGATGGTTGTTAGGAATTAAGTTTACTAATTATATAGTAAAATTTGATCATTGGATAGCATTCATTTTGCTAGCTATAATTGGTGGTAAGATGATTTATGAAGCTATAAAAGGAGAAGAAAGTGATATAACTAGTGATTTAAGTGTAAAAGTTATGACAATATTAGCAATAGCTACTAGCATAGATGCATTAGCAGTAGGTGTAAGTTTTGCATTTTTAAATGTTAGCATAGTGCTAGCTGCAAGTTCTATAGCTATAATTACATTTATAGCATGTTTTATAGGAGTTTTTATTGGACAAAAACTAGGGGATGTTTTAGGCGGGAAAGCTGAATTTCTAGGCGGAATTATATTAATTCTTATAGGTACTAAAATTCTTTTAGAGCATTTAGGGATATTATAAAAGATTTTAAAATAAATTTTAGCAAAGCTATGTGTTATTAAGTAACAAAATGAACTTATTTTGGATATATTAAAAGTGAATAGTAATTTAAATTAGGAGTAAATATGAGTTATACAACTAAAAGGCAACCACAGGGTAAAGCTAAATGTTATGAAAATATACTTAGAGAGGTATTGATAGCAGAGCTTGTAGCAATTGACGATTATACTAATACTCTTGCTTATAGTGACATAAAAGAACTTAATCATATTATTGAGCATATCTTAGAAGAAGAAAAAGAACATTATGGAATGATACTTTATCTGTTAAGAAAAGTTGATAGAGAAGAGTATGAAATGTATAAACTTGTATTAAAAAAAGATGAGTTTAATGAAAAACCTTTTAAAATTCAAAATGGTGATAACAAAAAAGATAAAAGAACAATACTTAATACCATAAGGGAAGATATCAAAGGAGAGTTTGAAGCGGTTGTATTGTATGAAGATTTACTTGATGAAATACCAGATAGAGAAGGGAAAAATATTTTGCATAAAATAATATTAGATGAAAAAGAGCATGCAGAAGAGCTTACTCAAGTATTGTTAAAGATTGATAAAGATAAATATGGACCAATAAGCGATTAATATCTATAAAAGGTGTATTAAGGTGATTAAATCATTTTAATACACCTTTTCTTCAAATTAACATGAAAGTTTTTATTTGAAATGAAAAATATTAAATATATAATAAATAATATAGGATTGTTTAATTGTTTATTATCCATCATCAATTTAAAATTAGTTTTAAACCGATATTGTAGATGGAAAAATGCTAAGAATTTCTCATTTGATAAAAGTATAGAGAAACAAGCTCCAATTTAAATTTATTCAATAGTTTTAAAATATTTTCATACAAAATGTAATGTTGAATTTGAATGATTCGGAGCATGTCTCACTAGTTTAGGCATCCAAGTTTTGAAATGAGTAAATTTAAAAGTAACTTGGAATCCTGTATAAGCTAAAATTAAAACTTTAAACTATATAGAAAGTAAAAGTTGGAAACTAAAGTAAGGAGTAAATATGAGTAATATATTTAAAAAAAGTTATAAAATAAAATTTTATGAGACAGATTTTACACAAAAGATAAAAACACATTCAATAATAAATTACATGCAAGAAACATCAAGTTTACATTCTGAAATTTTAGGAGATGGATACGAGGCTTTGGGAAAAAAAGGTATGTATTGGGTAGTATCTCGAATAAAATTAGATATGATAAAGTATCCTAAATGGAATGAAGAGATAACTATAGAAACTTGGCCTAGTGGATTAGATAGAATGTTTTTTTTAAGAGCTTTTAGGATTTATGGTGAAAACAATGAACATATGGGCGATATTGATGCAGCATATTTATTAATAGATAAAAAATCACCACTACCATATAAACCTAAAGAAGAAGATATTCCATATGAAGTTATAAAAGACAGATTTAAACAATACAAAAGAATAAACAAAATTAGATTTAATAAAGATGAAGGAGAACTTATTGGAAAAAGAAAAGTAAGATATAATGATATAGATTTAAATAAACATGTAAATAATGCAAAATATGTGGAGTGGGTAGAGGATTGTTTTAAAACTGAAGACTTTAAGGAAAAAAGAATAAGCAGTATTCAAGTGAATTTTATAAAAGAAGCTAAAGAAGGTCAGAAAATATTGTTTTATAAATATGATGTAAAAGAAGAAAAAAATAGTTATTATATACAAGGAAAAGATAAGGAAACAGATGTAGAATTATTCCAAGCAAAAATTAGTTTTAAAAATATGTAAAAACTATTGAATTTTTTGTTGGAACGTTGTATTCTTATTAAGGTCTTTTAAATAAAAGATATTTGAAATTAAAAATCATAGTCTGAAAATGGGAGGGAGTAGATTTGAAAGGTTTTACTAATGTTACTTTTTTTTATAATAACGTAAAATTTAGCGAGCCATATTTAGATAACACTTATAGAAAAAATTTGGAAAATGGCAAGTATGTAATGGAAAATAAATTGATAAGTTATCAGGAAACAGTAAAAACCCTGGCCACAACAGATAGTGATGAGGATTTAGTTGTATATAATTTTTCAAAGGATCATTTTGAAAACATTAAAGAAGCTAAAAAGCCATATAATTATTCGAAAAAAAAATTAAAAATAAATAAGAATATAGATAAAATAATAAGAAGTTTTTCTTGTATAAATGAAGAATATAATAATAATTTATATAAATTGTTATTATTAAGTGTTATATCTTTACTAAATTGTATAATCTCATCAAAAGAAAATACTGTTATTATGACCAATACATTAAATTTAGTTATAATTTGGATGAGTTTTATTATAATGGAGTGTTGGGGTAATAATAAAAGTGAAAAATCTATAAAAGATAATATTTAATAAAAGTGCCTTTTAAGATAATAAAATATTTTAAAAGGCATTTTATATTGAAAGGAAAGTTCAATATAAAAAATATAAATAGATTACAGTCTTTAATAGCAAAAAATAATAAATTATTGATAAAAATAGATTTTTTAGGTATATTCAAAGGTGATAATATAAAATATATGGAGGGATTACAATGAAATATACATATAAAACTAAAGGATGTTGTGCAACTCAAATAAATTTTGAAGTTGAAGAAAATATTATAAAAGAAGTTGAATTTATACAAGGTTGTCGTGGAAACACACAAGGTATAGCAAGATTATTAGTAGGTATGAACGTAGAAGAGGCGATAAAAAGGTTGAAGGGTATACCTTGCAGAGGAGAAACATCTTGTCCAGATCAACTGGCATTAGCATTAGAAAAATTAGTATTAAATAAATAAGAAAAGAGAATGTCTTAAAATAGTATTTAAGACATTCTCTTTTATCAATTTAATAAAACTTATACAGAAACATACTGCTATTAAAGTTTATAATCCATACATTCAATTTTAAAGAACGATTTAGGATATTTGCATAGTGGACATATTTCAGGAGCATTATTACCTTCATGAATGTATCCACAATTCATACATTGCCAATTTTGAACTTTATCAGGACTATTAAACATTGTTCCAGATACTATTCTGTCATATAAATCTTTGAATCGCTCTTGATGGAATTCTTCTACTTCTTGTAATTCTTTATAAAAGTTTGCTATTTCAATAAATCCTTCACGTCTAGCAGTTTCTTCAAACTCTTTATAAATGTAAGAAAATTCTTCAGTTTCGCCCTCTATTGCATCTTTTAAATTTTGAGCAGTATTTTTTATTTGTTTTAAAGCATTTTTATAAACAAATCTACTATGTGCTCTTTCATTTCCAGCAGTTTCTTCAAATACTTCTGCTACGTAATTATAACCTTCTTCTCTAGCTTTTTCTGCATAAAGCATATATTTATTACTAGCTCTAGATTCACCAGAAAAAGTTTTTAAAAGATTTTTTTCCGTTTCACTACCGGATAAGGAAGTCATTTCATTTTGTCTATATTTCATTTTAAATCCTCCTAATTATCTATCCAATAATAAAATATGCAATCATATGTAAAAATGATACATATATGTAAAAAGTATAGAGCAAAAATACTCTATACTTTAAAATATATATTAAAAGTTTTAGAGAAAGTATTATTCTTTATTCAGTAGTATCATAGTGCCATAATAATACCAAAGACAATTATCGCAATATGGCAAATCACTTTCAATGATAAATTGTCCATCTGCAGGAAGCTTATTATATAATCGTTTACTTCCATCTTTAAATCTACATTCTACAGTTCGTAATCTTTTAAATAATTCATTAGCATCATCATATGAAATAGGTTTTATAATTCTCCAAGTATCTTTTAAACTAATATTTTTTTGCTTGGATGATTTGATTTTTCCTTGAATAATAAATTTTTCATCACCTTTAAGTTCTAAGGTGTGACCGTATTCATTTATTGCAATATAGGTTGGATTGTGATACAAAGTTTTAAGTGCTTCCATTGTGTTTAAATTATTCTCCATTAAAACGCCCCCTTTTTTAACAAGAATATTTTTAAATTAGTAATATTATATTATGTAAAATAAAAAAGAGTGTTAATAAGTAGTAAAATAATGTTAAACAATGAAGAAATAAATATGAAAAATATGATTTAATTTAAAAAATATAAAAATAACCTTTAGAATTGAATTTTAAATTAAAATAAAACTTAAATAGTTAAAAATTTGTTGCAAACTAAAATATGTAATGGTTTAGATAAATGAATAAAAGCAGTTATAGATTAAGAATCTTTAAAATTTAAAAATTTAAAAGATTAAAAAAGTTTTATGTTAAAATTTGTAATACATTTTTATTTAATGTATAATATTGTAGTAAATAAGATTAGGGTTCGGAGGATTTATGAAGGGTAAATGTAGTGCAAAATACATACTAATGATAATATTAATATCATTATTTACTACAATTTCTTACAGTGTTTATGCAAATGTAAACAAAAATGTAGATAAAGATACTCAAAAAAAAATACTTATAATTAATTCATATCATTTTGATGAGACTTGGGAAGCACAAATTTTTTCGGGTATTAAAGAAGGTTTAAGTAAAGAGTTTAAAAATGTAGAATATAATTTTGAATATTTAGATAGTAAAAGGAGTACATTGGATTTAAATGAAATAAAGAAAAACTTCACTTCAAAATTTAAAAATCAAAATTATGATTTAATTGTAGTATGCAATGATGAAGCTCTTATGGTATTAAATCAAATTTATAATGACATCTTTTTAGATACACCTGTTGTCTACACTAGTATTAATAAACAAGACTTAAAATTAGGAGAAAATCTTGAAGAGCATTCAGTAGGAGTTCGTGAGCAGTTTTTAATATCAAATGCTATTTCTTTTGTGATTAAGACACATAATAATGTTAAGACAATGAATTTTATGTTAGATAATACAGTGAGTTCAAAAATATTTGCAGAAGAAATAAAAAAATTACAATCTAAATATGATAATTGTAAATTTAATATAATTCAATGTGATTACATTAATGAAGCATTGGAAAAAACTGAAGGAAATGAGAAAAATAGTGTAAATTTTATGTACGGCGTCTATAAGGATGAAAATGGACAAATAATTGATAGGGATACAATATCTACTATTGTTTATTATCATACTAAAAGAGAACTTTATACTTGGAGTGAGTCGTGGTTAAATTCAGTAGTTGTAGGTGGGCCTATAATTGAAGGAATTAAAATTGGCGAATTGACTGGAGATTTATGTTATAGAATACTTAATGGTGAAGATGTTAATACAATGTATGATATAAGTAATTCTAGTTTTAAATATGTATTTTATTATGAGGCTTTGAATAATTTTTCTATAAATATGAAGAATTTGCCAAGTAATTCTATAGTATTAAATCATCCATCGGTATTAAAAAAAATACCAATGGAGCTTAAGGCTACAATAATATTAATTATTGCTATCTTGACATTATTAATAATAATATTATTACTTAGAATTGAATATAAGAATAAATTATATAAGCAAGCATTGGAATACGAAAATTTACGGACTGAGTTTTTTGCAAATATTTCTCATGAATTAAGAACCCCATTAAATATAATATTAAGTACACTTCAATTAAATGATATGCATTTAAAAAATGGAGAGATAGTATACAAAAATGACGCTATTTATAAGAGGATGGATGCATTAAAACAAAATAGTAGAAGATTATTAAAACTTATAAATAACTTAATAGATATAACTAAGATAGATGCAGGGTATTTCGCTCTCCAATATGAAAATATTAACATAGTTGAAGTGGTTGAGGATATAACAATGTCAGCAGCTAATTATATTGAACGAAAAAATATAAATTTGATATTTGACACTGAGATAGAGGATAAGGTAGGTTGCTTTGATCAAGATAAGATAGAAAGAGTTATGTTAAATCTTTTATCAAATGCTATAAAATTTACTCCTCAAGGTGGAGATATTTTTGTAAACATATATGATGAGGATAAATGGATAAAAATAACGGTTAAAGATACGGGAATAGGAATACCAAAGGATAAACAGCAAATAATATTTGAAAGGTTTAGGCAAGTAGAGAATTTATTAACTAGGAATCAAGAAGGAAGTGGTATAGGACTTTCTTTAACAAAATCACTAATTGAAATGCATGGTGGAGAATTAGAAGTAAAAAGTGAAATTGGACAAGGTAGTGAATTTATAATAAGACTTCCTATCAAAGAATGTAATAGGAAATGTGTAGTTGATAAAAATACTATAAATAATCCACAAGAAAAAATAAACTTAGAATTTTCAGATATATATGATGATTAAAATATGTTTTGACAATAAAGTATATTAGGTATATAATCTTAAATATCTCATATATTCAACAAATCACTTATTAATAATTGGTTTGGAATTAAAACTCTTATAAACATTTTTGTTTATAAGAGTTTTAATTTTTATGATTAAAATTTTATAAAAATAAGTTAGTATTTTTTGAACTTTTTTATAGAATAATACGTAGTAATAGTAGATGAAAATATGAGGAGGAATATTAATATGAAAAAAATAATTACCTTTATGATAGCTGTTATAATGTGTTTATCATTAATTGGATGCAGTAAATCAAAAGAAGAAGTTAAAAATATACCAGTAGCTGATATAATGGCAGCTGTTGAAAAAGAAGTAGAGTTTAGACCTATGGAAAACTTTCAAAGTGGAGATATTTTAAATGCTCAATATTATATAAAAGATGAAGATGTGGAAGAATATATAATAAAAAAGGCAATGATGAATGTTTCAGCAGCAGAAATTACAATAATTAAAGCAAAAGATGAATCAAAGGTTGAAACTATAAAAAATGGTGTAAAAAAAAGACAAGAGGATTTAGATAAACAGTGGTCTCAATATCTACCAGATCAACATGAACTAGTAAAAAATGCAAAAATAAAGGTTGTAGGAAACTATGTCATTTTTATAGTAGATGAAGAAAGTGAAAAAATAGAAAAAATAATAGATTCACAATTAAAATAAAATTTGATGAAAAAAGAGGTTGTTAAAAAAGCAACCTCTTTTAAATTTTATATTTAATTAATAAGTTTTATTAATTAAAATTTTTATGTAATAATATATATGAATATAGCAATAAATATAAAAATGAAAAGAGGTTACAAACATGAAAGTTGTAAGCGCAGAACTAAAAGCAATAAGGTATAATGGGGTAGACGTAAAAGTTCACAATGGACTTATGGGTATATTAGTTTCAATGGATAAACAAAATATTACATTTGATGATTTAACTAATCATGATGTATATACTAAAGTTATATTACTTACAAGAAAATGTTGTTCTTGTTCTCCTACATTAATAATGGAAAGTGGAGTAAAGGAAGATGATGATAAAGAGATACTAGAATTGATAGATAGAATTTTAGAGCTTATAGGGGATGATATAAAAGAAGCCTTTGAAAAAGAAAAAAGATAGTAATATATAGTGAATGTCTTAAATTATGAAATTTAAGACATTCACTTTTTTATAAAGATTTTGCTGAAAATTACGAATAATAGATAGTAAGACTAGTTTATAGAAACGAGACATAGATTAAGATATAAGGATGAAAAGAATGAAAAAAGAAGAAATATACATTGTTGATTTTAAACTAGAGAATGAAGAGATCATAAAGCAATATTTTTACAAGTGGATAGAAAGTAGAAGGCACATCCCTAAAAATTTTACAAAAGAAATAAGATTGATGAGTGTAAGACCATACTATATGCCCTGTTATGTATGTGATTTAAAAATTGAATTAGATTACACTATAAGAGTACAAAAAAGATATAAAATTCGAAGGGGAATGAGCACTATAATTGATGATAATGAAATGTTTTATGTGAAAGATTATTCTCTTTTTGCATCTCAAGTAATACCTAGATATGATATGGATCAAATCTCACCCTATGATTTTTCTAAAATGTCTATAAGTGGGTATGAAACCAAACAAGTAGCAAAAGAAAAATTTATTCAAGTATATGATGACTGTATAAATCATTATAAAGGTGCAGTGATGAAAAAATTAGAAGATGTTATTAATAAAAAACTTTTGAAAGAGAATACAAAAGAAATGAAGAAAAAATTTTACAAAGTAAAATCACATGAAATAATTAATGAAGAATATTATAAAGTATTAGTACCAGTTTGGGTATGCAAGTATTCTTATAATATGACAACATACTATTGTATATTTAATGGTCAAAGTGGAAAAGAGTTTGGGCATACACCTTCTAGAAAAATAGATAAAATATTTATATCAGTAGTTATTTTTTTAATCATAATGATACTAGCAGTTTTTTTATTTATATATATAATTAAATAAATTATAATAGAGTTAAGGAAAATTATATTAAGGCATTTTTAAATAGTATAAAAATCTATTTAAAGATGTCTTTTTTATTTATAATTTATTTCTGAAAGTTTAGGTGTATGTTGAAAAATAATATCTTTACCTTCATATAAAAGTTTAACTCCATTTATCCACTCATTATCATAATCTGGTTGAAGTAGTGGGTCCTTCTAGTTATAGGATTTTAATCTGGAATTTGAACTTATCTTATTTTGGAACTTCATATTAAGTTTTATTTTAACCTGTTTAATTTTATAAATATATAATAAATATTTATAAAATTCAAACAAACGTACAATAAAAGGTTAAAATAAGAACAATATACGCATAATGTCGAACGAAAATGAAAATAATTCAAAAAAAGTACTTTAAAAAAATAAAAACTATGATATAATAACAATATCGAATGATTATTAAAAAAAATAAATATAATGTTCGTATAAAAGAATGGCTTAGGGGGAAAAGTTATGCAAAATCAAATTTTTACTATTTATGTTGAGAAAAAACCGAATTTTAATTTGGAATCACAGGGAATGTTAAGAGATTTTACTGTAAATCTTAAGCTGAATAATTTAAAAAATGTAAAAGTCATAAATAGATATGATATAAAGGGAATAAATAGTCACGAATGTGAATTAGTTAAAGACTTTATTTTAAGCGAAGTAAATGTAGACAATTTATATGAAAAAATTAATATAGAAAATAAAAATTCATTTAGGGTTGAATATCTTCCAGGCCAATATGATCAAAGGGCAGACTCAGCTATGCAGTGTATTCAGATATTAACTCAAAAAGAAGATTTAAAAGTTAAAACTAGTAAAATAATTATTTTAGAAGGGTTACTTAGTGAAAATGACGTAGAAAAAGTGAAAAAATACTACATAAATACTGTGGATTCTAGAGAAGTACCAGTAGATGAAATGGCGAAATTTAATGAAGAAAATCTTGAGATTAAACCAGTCGAAATTATAGAGGGATTTATAAATTTAGAAGAAGAGCAATTAGAAAGTTTTATAAAAGAAAAATCTTTAGCAATGACTTTACAGGATTTAAAGCTTGTTCAAAATTACTTTAAAAATGAAGAAAGAAGAAATCCTACTATAACGGAAATAAAAGTTATAGAAACTTATTGGTCAGATCACTGTAGACATACTACATTTCAAACAGTATTAACAGACATTGAAATCGAAAATGGTAAATTTTCAAAACCTATAAAAGAGGCTTTAGAAATATATAATAATTATAGAAATGAGTTATATAAAGACAAAGATAAAGCTGTTACACTTATGGACATAGCTGTGATTGGAATGAAAAAGTTAAAAGCTATAGGCAAATTAGATGATTTAGATGTTTCAGAAGAAATAAATGCTTGTAGCATAATTATAGATGCAGATATTGAAGGGAAAAATGAGAAATATTTAGTGATGTTTAAAAATGAAACACACAATCATCCAACAGAAATTGAACCTTTTGGAGGAGCATCTACTTGTCTAGGTGGAGCTATAAGAGACCCGCTTTCAGGAAGAAGTTATGTATATCAGGCTATGAGAATTACTGGATGTAAAAATCCTAAGGATGATTTAAAAAACACATTAAAAGGAAAATTACCACAAAGAAAAATTACAAAAGAAGCAGCGAAGGGATATAGCAGCTATGGAAATCAAATAGGGTTAGCAACAGGATATGTACAAGAATTATATCATGATGGTTATGAAGCTAAAAGGATGGAAGTTGGTGCAGTTATAGCAGCAGCACCATATGAGAATGTAATAAGAGCAAACCCACAGCCTACAGATAAAATCATTCTATTAGGTGGAAGAACAGGAAGAGATGGTGTTGGTGGTGCTGCAGGCTCATCTAAAGAACATAATGAAAAATCTCTTGAAAGTTGTAATGCTGAAGTTCAAAAGGGAAATGCTCCTACGGAGAGAAAAATTCAAAGATTATTTAGAAATAAAAAAGTTACAACAATGATTAAAAGATGTAATGATTTTGGAGCTGGAGGAGTTTCTGTTGCAATAGGTGAACTTGCTCCGGGATTAAAAATAAATTTAGATTTAGTTCCTAAAAAATATGAAGGATTAAATGGAACTGAAATTGCAATATCAGAATCACAAGAAAGAATGGCAGTAGTAGTTAGTGAAAAAGATATGAAAAAATTTATAAAATATGCAGAAAATGAGAATTTAGAAGCTGTAGCAGTTGCTGAGGTTACGGAAGAAAAACGTATAGTAATGAATTTTAATGGTCAAGAAATTTTAAATATTTCAAGAGATTTCTTAGATACTAACGGAGCAAAAAGTTTTAATAAAGTTAAAGCAATAGCACCAAAGGAATCGGAAAATTATTTTGAAAAAAATATTTTCACAAAAAATACTTTTGAAGAAACAATAAAAGGTTTGGTTGGAAATTTAAATATATGTTCACAAAAGGGGTTAATAGAAAATTTTGATTCCTCAATTGGAGGAAATACAGTGATTATGCCTTTCGGAGGCAAATATCAACAAACGCCAAATGAAGCGATGGTATGTAAAATTCCAATTTTAAATGGAGAAACTTCAACAGGTACAATAATGTCACATGGATTTAATCCATATATATCATCTTGGAGTCCATTCCATGGAGCGTTTTATGCAGTTATAGAAAGTTTAGCAAAAATTGTTGCTATAGGTGGAGATTATAAAAAAGTTAGATTATCACTTCAAGAATATTTTGAAAAGCTAGGATGTGATAAAGAAAAATGGGGTAAGCCATTTTCAGCATTATTAGGAGCATTATACGCACAGCATAGTTTTCAGATACCAGCTATAGGTGGAAAAGATAGTATGTCAGGAACTTTTAAAGATTTAAATGTGCCTCCAACATTAATATCTTTTGCAGTATCAACAGTGGATGTTAATAAAGTTGTAACTCAAGAATTTAAAAAGTTTAATAGCAAGGTAATTTCTATAAATGCTAAAAAAAATGAACAGGAAATTGTAGATACAGATAAATTAAAACTTAATTTTGAAAAAATACATTCACTTATAGACAAAGAACTGGTTTTAGCATCCTATACATCAAAGTTTGGGGGGATATTAGAGGCAGTAATTAAAATGGCTTTAGGAAATAAAATAGGATTTAAATTTAGTGAAGGACTAAATTTAAATGAAATTACTAAATTAAATTATGGAACTATTATATTAGAAATTAGTGATAATGTTAATTTGGAAAAGGAACTAGAAAATATTGATTATACTATTTTAGGGGAAACAACGAAGGAATATAACATACAGTGGAACAATGAAATAGTTAATTTAGATGAAATAGAAAGCATTTATAATATGCCATTAGAAGAAATCTTCCCAACTGATTATACAAATAAAAGTATATACAATAAAAAAATAGAAAATTATAAAGTTAAAAACAAGTTAGAAATTAAGTCACCTTTAATAAAGGTTGCAAAGCCAAAGGTTGTAATTCCTGTATTCCCAGGAACTAATTGTGAGTATGATTGTGAAAGAGCATTCATAAAAGCGGGAGCAGAAGTTGAACAGGTTGTATTTAAAAATCTAACTTCAAAAGATATAGAGGAATCTATAGAAATTTTAGCTAAAAAAATAAAAACATCACAAATAGTTATGTTACCAGGTGGATTTAGTGCAGGGGATGAGCCGGATGGTTCAGGTAAGTTTATAGCTACAGTATTTAGAAATAGCAAAATTAAAAATGAGGTCATGGAGTTATTGAAAAATCGTGATGGATTGATGTTAGGAATATGCAATGGATTTCAAGCACTTATTAAACTTGGTCTTGTAACTTATGGTGAAATAACAGATTTAAATGAAAACAGTGAAACACTAACTAATAATTCAATAGGAAGACATATATCTTGTATGGTAAATACTAAAATAGTTTCAAATTCTTCACCATGGCTTTGTAAAACCAAGGTAGGAGATGTTTATACAATTCCAGTATCACATGGTGAAGGAAGATTTTATGGTAGTGAGGAAGGTATAAAATCTTTATTTGAAAATGATCAAGTTGCTACACAATATGTTGATTTAAATGGAAATCCAACTTATGATATAAAATTCAATCCAAATGGTTCATTATATGCAATTGAAGGCATAACAAGTCCAGATGGAAGAGTATTTGGAAAAATGGGTCATAGTGAAAGAGTAGGAGCAAATGTTATAAAAAATGTTATAGGAAATCATGAACAGAAAATTTTTGAGAGTGGAGTTCACTATTTTAAATAATAGATTTTTAGGAGGGATATTTGTGAAAGTTGCAATTATATTTGGAAGTAAATCAGATACTGAAATTATGAGAAATGCTGCAAAATGTTTAAGAGAATTTGAAATCAATTTTGAGGCACATATTCTTTCTGCACATAGAGTGCCTGAAAAATTAGAAGAAGTTTTAAAACAGTTAGAAGAAGATGGTTGCGAATGCGTAATTGCAGGAGCTGGCCTTGCTGCACATTTACCAGGAGTTATAGCGTCTAAAACTGTTATTCCAGTTATAGGAGTTCCGATAAAAGCAGAACTAAATGGATTAGATGCACTATATTCTATAGTACAAATGCCAAAGGGAATTCCAGTAGCTACAGTTGGTATAAATAATAGCTATAATGCAGCTATGTTAGCAGTGCAAATAATATCTAACAAGTATCCTAAAGTTAAAGAGAAGTTAATTGATTATAGAAAAAATATGAAGAAAAACTTTATAAAAGAAAATGAGGGCGGGGTTGAATTATAATGGAAACTAAAAAATTAATGTATGAAGGAAAAGCAAAAAAAATATTTACATCAGGTAAAGAAGATGAAGTAATTGTGTATTACAAGGATGATGCTACTGCATTTAATGGTGAGAAAAAAGAAACTATTAATTCAAAGGGAATTTTAAATAATAGCATAACATCAAAGTTGTTTGAGATGTTAAATGATAGAGGAATAAATACTCATTTTATAAAAAAATTAAATGAAAGAGAACAGCTTTGTAAAAAAGTTGAAATAGTTCCAGTAGAAGTAATAGTAAGAAATGTTGCAGCTGGTAGTATGGCAAAAAGATATGGTTTAGAAGAAGGTAGTGAGTTAAAAACTACTGTTTTAGAAATAAGCTATAAAAATGATGATTTAGGCGATCCGCTTATGAATGATTATCATGCTGTAGCTATGGGTATTACAACTTTTGATGAATTAAATGAAATATATGACAATGCAAGAAAGATAAATGAAATTTTAAAAGAGTTTTATAAAAAACAAAATATAAAACTTGTAGATTTCAAATTAGAGTTTGGAAGATTTAATGGGGAAATTCTTTTAGCTGATGAAATATCCCCAGATACATGTAGACTTTGGGACATGACAACAGGTATGAAATTAGATAAAGATAGATTTAGAAGAGACCTTGGTGATTTAGTAGAGGGATATACAGAAGTATTAAATAGAATGTCACAGGTGGAAAAATAGTATATATTTTGGTAGCAGTGAAAGCATCTTTAATAAAAGGGCAAAGGGTGGTTAAACATGGAAGATTTAAAAAAAGGATATATTTATAATAATTTTTCTCCGGATAAATTTAAAGATGAATGTGGTGTATATGGAATTTTCAATACAGGAGAAGAAACATTAGAAGTAGGAAAAAGATCATATTATGGACTTTATGCACTCCAACATAGAGGTCAAGAAAGTGCAGGAATAGTAAGTTTTGATGGTGAAAAAATGCATTCTCATAAGGATATGGGATTAGTTTCAGAAGTATTTGATAAGGAGATTCTTTCAAAACTTACTGGTTATAGTGCAATAGGTCATGTAAGATATTCTACTGCAGGTGGAAGCTGTATTAAAAATGCACAACCAATACTTGGAGAGTTTAAATTAGGGAATATAGCTATTGCACATAATGGTAATCTAACTAATGCAGATATAATAAGAGAACTTTTAGAAGATTCAGGATGCATATTTCAAACTTTAATAGATTCAGAGGTTATATTATATCTTATAGCGAGAAGTGCAAAAAAAGGGATTTTAAATGCAGTTGTTGATACAATGCAAGCAATAAAAGGTTCATTTGCAATAACTATTCTTACAGAGAATGAACTTATAGGGGTTAGGGATCCTTATGGAATAAGGCCATTATGTATTGGGAAAATAAAAGATTCTTATGTTTTGGCGTCAGAGAGCTGTGCCTTAGATGCAACTGGCGCTGAGTTTATTAGAGATGTAGAAGCTGGAGAAATTGTAGTAATAAATAAAGAGGGGCTAAAAAGTATAAAATTTGGAGAAAAAAGCAAAAAAGCAGTGTGTTCATTTGAATATATATATTTTGCAAGACCAGATTCTAAAATAGATGGAATAAGTGTCCATAAATCAAGATTTAAAGCTGGTCAGGAATTATATAGGGAAAACCCAGTAGAAGCAGATATAGTTGTAGCTGTTCCAGATTCAGGAATATCTGCAGCTATGGGATATTCAGAGGCTTCAGGAATTCCTTATGAATTAGGACTTATAAAAAATAAATATGTAGGAAGAACATTCATATCCCCAACTCAAGAAGAAAGAGAAAATGCTGTAAATGTAAAACTTAATGTTTTAAAAGAAAATGTTAGTGGAAAAAGGGTTGTTTTAATAGATGACTCTATAGTAAGAGGAACTACAAGTAAAAGGTTAGTTGAACTTTTAAGAGAGGCAGGAGCTAAAGAGATACATTTTAGAGTTTCATCACCAGTAGTTAAATTTCCATGTTATTTAGGTATAGATACTCCGTATAGACGAGGTCTTATAGGTGCAAACATGGGGGTTGAGGAAATTTGTAATATAATAGGCGCAGATACTTTAGGATATTTATCAAAGGAAAAACTTTTAGAATGTCTAGATAAAAATATGGATTTTTGTATGGGATGTTTTCAAGGTGAATATCCAATATCAGCACCAATAAAATTTGAAGAATAAAATTTGAAATTCTATATAGTGGATAGTTGAATATGAAAGTAGAAATAACTATCCACTAAAAAATTACATATATTTGGTGAAAGAGAGGAATGGGGAGAATGATAACTTATAAAGATGCAGGGGTTAATATAGAAGAGGGTTACAAGGCTGTTCAACTTATGAAAGAGTATACTAAAAAAACTATGACAAGTGGAGTTTTAAATGGGTTAGGTAGTTTTGCTGGTATGTTTGAAATAGGATGTGGTTATGAAAATCCAGTATTAGTTTCAGGTACAGATGGAGTAGGAACTAAACTTGAAATTGCAATAAGTTTAAATAAGTTTGACACTATTGGAATAGACTGTGTGGCTATGTGTGTTAATGATATTTTATGTCATGGTGCAAAACCAATATTTTTCTTAGATTATATAGCTTGTGGAAAATTAAATTCTAATACTGCTGCTGATATAGTCAAGGGAGTTTCAAATGGTTGTATACAATCAAGTGCAGCACTTATAGGAGGAGAAACTGCTGAAATGCCAGGTATGTATAAAGATGGAGACTATGATTTAGCAGGATTTGCAGTTGGAATTGTAGATAAAAAAGATATTATAGATGGAAGTAAAATAAAAGATGGGGATGTACTAATAGGAATTGCATCTTCAGGAGTTCATAGTAATGGTTATTCTCTTGTAAGAAAGTTAGTAGAAAACTATGATGAAAAATTAGGTGATAAAACTTTAGGTGAAATTCTTTTAACTCCAACAAAGATATATGTAAAATCAATTATGGAGCTTATGAAGAAATTTGAAATACATGGAATGGCACATATAACTGGTGGTGGATTTTATGAAAATATTCCAAGGATGTTTAAAGGTGATTTAACTGCTGAAATAGAGAAGGATTCTTTTGAAATTCCAGAGATATTCAAATATTTAATGGAAAAAGGTGTAGATGAAAATCATATGTTTAACACATATAATATGGGAATAGGAATGGTATTAGCTGTAGATGATAATGATGCAACAAAAATCATAGAAACTTTAGAGAAGTTAGGGGAAAAAGCATATAAAATAGGAAAAGTTGTATCAGGAGGGGAAGGCATTTGTTTAAAATAGCAGTTTTAATATCTGGAAGTGGAACTAACCTACAAAGTATAATTAACAATATTAAAGATGGATACTTAAAGGACTGTACTATTGAATATGTAATTAGTGATAAAAAAGATGTATTTGGATTAAAACGAGCGGAAGAAAATAATATAAAGACTATGGTATTTGACAAGAATGAACTAAAAGAAGACTTAAGCTATAGTATATTAAAATATCTTAAAGGAAAAGTAGATTTAATAGTGCTAGCAGGTTTTACTTCTATATTGAAAGAAAATATAATAGATGAATTTAGAAATAGAATAATAAATGTACATCCATCATTAATACCAAGTTTTTGTGGAAAAGGTATGTATGGATTAAAAGTTCATGAAGCAGCAATTGAATATGGTGTAAAGGTAAGTGGCTGTACAGTTCATTTTGTAGATCATGGCACAGATACAGGAGCCATAATAATTCAAAAAGTAATTGATGTTAAAAACACGTACAGTGCAAAGGACTTACAACAAGAAGTTTTAAAAATTGAACATAAGGCTCTTCCAGAAGCTATAAAACTTATAAGTGAAGGAAGAATTAAAATAGATAAGCGAAAAGTTACAGTAAGCTAAAACTATAAAAATTAAAGGGTGATATTGATGATAAAAAGAGCATTAATAAGTGTATTTGATAAAACAAATATACTAGAGTTTGTAAAATTTCTTCAAAAAAATGATGTTGAAATAATATCAAGTGGTGGAACTTATAAATATTTAAAAGAAAATCATATAGATGTAAAAGAGGTCTGTGAAATAACAAAAGCTGATGAGATGTTAGATGGAAGAGTTAAAACCATTCATCCTAATATACATGGTGGTATACTGGCAATTAGAGATAATAAAAGTCATATGGACACATTAAAAGAAAGAAAAATAGAAGCTATAGATTTAGTTTGTGTAAACTTATATCCTTTCTTTGAAAAAGCTAAAGAAGATTTAGCTTTTGAAGAAAAAATAGAATTTATTGATATAGGTGGTCCAAGTATGCTAAGAAGTGCTGCAAAGAATTTTAAAGATGTTCTCGTTGTTAGTGATATTAAAGACTATGAAACTGTTATAAAACAAATTAGCGACAATGGTGATGTAGATTATAAAACAAGAAAAAACTTTGCAGCAAAAGTATTTAATTTAACTACTGCCTATGATGCAGCAATATGCAAATTTTTACTTGAAGAAGATGATGAAGAAAACTATTTTACTGCTTCATATATAAAAGAAAATAATTTAAGATATGGTGAGAATAGTCATCAAGGCGCAATGGTTTATAAAAATACTAATGGACTAGGAATGCTTAATAATATAGTTAAATTAAATGGAAAAGAACTATCTTACAATAATATAAAAGATATGGACATTGCATGGAAAGTTGTAAATGAGTTTGAAGAAATAGCTTGTTGTGGATTAAAACATAATACACCATGTGGAGTGGCTATTGGAAATACTGTAATAGATGCTTATAAAAAAGCACATAGTTGTGATCCAGTATCAATATTTGGAGGAATAGTAGCAATAAATAGGAGTATTGATAAAGAAACAGCAAAAGAAATGATAAAGACATTTTTAGAAATTGTAATAGCTCCGGATTTTACAGAAGAAGCTATCACAATCTTAAAAGAAAAGAAAAATTTAAGGGTTATACAATGTACATCAAAGCCAAATGATAAAAAAGAAATTATATCTATAGACGGTGGTTTATTGGTTCAAGAATTAGATAAGAGAATGTATGATGATTTAAAAGTAGTTACAAAGGAAAAACCAAGTAATGAAGAAATGGAAGAGTTAATGTTTGCAATGAAAGTTTGTAAATATGTAAAATCTAATGCCATAGTTGTATCTAAAGATAAAAAAGCTGTAGGTATAGCAGGTGGACAAGTTAATAGAATATGGGCAACAAAGCAAGCGCTTGAAAGAGGCGAAGGGGCTACAGTATTGGCTTCTGATGCATTCTTCCCATTTAGGGATTGTGTAGATGAAATAGCAAAATCAAATATAAAAACTATAATTCAACCTGGTGGGTCGTTAAGAGATCAAGAATCAATAGATGCCTGTAATGAGTATGGAATAAGTATGGTATTTAGTGGAATAAGACATTTTAAACATTAAAACTGAGAGTAGATTAAATAGTTACTAACTAAAGTTTAGGAGAGTGAACAATGAAGATATTGTTAGTAGGTAATGGTGGTAGAGAGCATGCATTAGCATATAAAATGGCACAAAATCCCATAGTTGAAAAAATATATTGTTCTAAAGGAAATGGTGGAACTTATTTTGAGAATAAATGCGAGAATATAGATATAGACAATATAGATGACTTAGTAAATTTTGCACAAACTAATGATATTGAACTAACGGTTGTAGGACCAGAAAAAAAGCTTTGTGAAGGAATCGTAGATAAATTTAAAGAAAAAGGACTTAGGATTTTTGGACCTAGTAAAGAAGCAGCACAATTAGAAGGTAGTAAAGCATTTTCAAAAGATTTCATGAAAAAATATGGCGTAAAAACTGCAGAGTATAGTAAGTTTTATAATTTAAAAGAAGCATTAAACTATGTTGAAAATTGTACTTTGCCAGTGGTTATAAAAGCAGATGGTCTAGCAGCAGGTAAAGGCGTTGTTATAGCAGAAAAAAGAGAAGAGGCAATAAAAGCAGTAAAAGATTTTATGGAAGATAAAATTTTAGGCAATGCTGGAGATGGTTTAGTTATAGAGGAATTTTTAGAAGGTGTTGAAGCATCTATACTTTCTATAACAGATGGTGAAGTGATAATACCATTTATATCTGCAAAAGATCATAAAGCCATAAATGATGGCAATAAAGGACCTAATACAGGGGGAATGGGCACAATTGCTCCAAATCCATATTGTAATGAGGAAGTTTTGAAAGATTTTACACAACATATAATGATACCAACATTAAACGGTATAAAAAAAGAAAAGTTAGATTATATTGGTATAATATTTTTCGGAATTATGATAACTAAAAAAGGTATATATTTACTTGAATATAATGTTAGAATGGGAGATCCTGAAACACAAGTAGTACTTCCTCTTATGGAAAGTGATTTAGTAGAATTAATAAATAGTGCCATAGATAAAAACTTAAAAAATACTAAAGTTTTATTTAAAAATCAGCATGCTTGTTGTGTTATAGCTTCATCAAAGGGATATCCAATAAAATATGAAAATGGTTTTGAGATAACGGGAGTAAACAAAGTTAAAGCTAAAACTTTTTTTGCAGGAGCAGAAGAAAAAAACGGAAAATTATTAACTAGTGGTGGAAGAGTACTAGGGGTAACCACAATAGGAAAAACATTAGAGGAAGCAAGAAATAAAGCTTATGATAGCATAAATAAAGTACATTTTGATGGAATATATTATAGAAAAGATATTGGAAAATAGTTTTAAAATAAAAACATTATGAGTTTCATAGTGTTTTTTATTTTAATATGAAAATTAATTAAATAAAAAAGAATTTGTTATTTCTTTATGATATAATTAAAAAGTGATTTTAAAAGTATATATACATATTATATAGATAGGAGTGAAATACTTGGAATTACTTGAAAAGTTTTTTAAAGAGTGGGGAATACCAATTTTATGTGCTGTTTTTTTAGCATTTTTGGTAAACAGATTTATATTCTTTAATGTTAATGTCCCAACAGAATCTATGTATCCAACTATAAAGCCTAGGGATAAGATATTTGTTACTAGAATTCATAGTCAAGAATCACTTCAAAGAGGAGATATTATAGTATTTAAATCAGAAGAATTGGAAGAAGATTTAATAAAAAGACTTATAGGTCTTCCAGGTGATCACATTGAAATAAAAGCTGATGGAACTATGTACATTAATGGCAAAATAGTTGAAGAGGATTATGTAGTATACAATAGTAATAAAGAAGCTATTTTTGATGTTCCAGAAGACTGCTATGTATTTTGTGGAGACAATAGAAATAATTCATTGGATGCAAGATATTGGGATAATCCGTATATAAATTATAAAGATATAAAAGGAAAAGCAAGGTTTGTAATAAGCCCATTTAGTAGATGGGGAAAATTGAATTAACATTGAAAGCTATATTAAAATTTTAGTATAGCTTTCTTATTATTTATTTTTATTATTTAATGATAAATTTTCTTAACAGATAACTTTAAATAATGTAAAATATACATATAAATGCAGGGGGAGGAGAAAAAATGAAGAAGTTTATAAAAGATTGGTTATGGATAATTATAGTAGCATTAATAATAGCAGGGGTAACTAATAAATTTATTTTTTTTAATATAAAAGTAACAACTGGATCAATGTTACCAACAATACAGTTAGATGATACCATATTTTGTACAAAAATTTATGGTGAAAAGTCTATTAAAAGAGGAGAAATAATAGTTTTTGAATCAAAAGAATTAGAAGATGACTTGGTTAAAAGAGTAATAGGACTTCCAAATGATCATGTTGAATTTAAAAATGATGGAACTGTTTATATAAACAATAAGAAGTTAGAAGAGCCTTATGTAGTTAATAATAGTGATAAGACTGGAATTTTTGATGTTCCTGAACATTGTTATCTTTTTGCAGGGGATAATAGGGCTACATCATTAGATGCAAGAAGTTGGGATAATCCTTACATAAATTATAAAGATATAAAAGGAAGAGCTAAATTTGTAATAATGCCTTTTAGTAGATGGGGAAAATTAGATAAATAATTAAAAGCTATATTAAAATTTAAGTTTTAATATAGCTTTTAATTATGGAGTTTCTTAACAGATAACTTTAAATAATGTAAAATAAAATTATTAAATATAGTTAGGGGAGAAAGTATGAAGAAGGTTATAAAAGAATGGCTGGGGATAATTTTAATAGCATTAATAATAGCAGAGGTAACTAACAAATTAATTTTTTTTAATATAAAAGTTCCTACAGGTTCAATGTTACCAACAATACAATTAGATGATGTTATATTTTGTACGAGAATTTATGGTGAGAAATCAATTGAAAGAGGAGAAATAATAGTTTTTAAATCAAAAGAACGAGATGAAGATTTAGTTAAAAGGGTAGTAGGGCTTCCAAATGATCATGTTGAATTTAAAAATGATGGAACTGTTTATATAAATAATAAGAAGTTAGAAGAGCCTTATGTGGTTAATAATAGTGATAAGACTGGAGTTTTTGATGTTCCTGAACATTGTTATCTTTTTGCGGGGGATAATAGGGCTACGTCATTAGATGCAAGAAGTTGGGATAATCCTTACATAAATTATAAATATATACAAGGAAAGGCAAGGTTTGTAATAAACCCTTTTAGTAGATGGGGAAAACTTAAATAATAAAATAATCCTTTAAAATACATATAAGTGTTTTAAAGGATTATTTATTTTAAATAAATATAAATTAAAAAAATAATAATTTTTCAATTAAATAAAAATATTTTTTATTTAATTATTGAGTTTGTTCATGAAAAGTGCAATAATTAAATTATAAGTTAACAAAATGTTAAAAATTATTTTCCAAGAAAGGAAGTTGTATATATGGATATTAATCAAAGAATTGACGCTATGCGTAATGAAATTATTGCCTCAACAGCAGAACTTGTTAAAATAAGAAGTTTGGAAGGTGAAGCTAAACCAGGCATGCCTTTTGGAGAAGATGTAGATAAGGCCTTACAATGTGCTTTAAAGATATCAGAAAAGTTAGGCTTTAAAACAGTTAATGTTGATGGATATGCAGGATATGCAGAAATCGGAGAAGGTGAAGAATACGTTGCATCCCTTGGACACTTAGACTTAGTTCCAGAAGGAGATGGATGGATGTATCCACCATATGCTGCTGAGATACATGACGGAAAAATGTATGGAAGAGGAACCTCTGATGATAAAGGACCGGTTGTTGCTTGTTTATATGCATTAAAAGCAATAAAAGATTCAAATCTTCCAATGTCAAAAAGAATAAGAGTTATATTTGGAACAAATGAGGAAACTGGCGGGGAAGACATTCCATATTACTTAAAAAAAGAAAAAGCACCAGTATTAGCATTTACACCAGATGCTGATTTCCCAATAATAAATGGGGAAAAGGGTATAACAATATTTGACTTAGTTAAAAATTTTGTACCATGTGATAAAGATGGTAAAGTTATAATTGAAAGCATAGTTGGTGGAAATGCTGCAAATATGGTTCCAGATTATTGCGAAGCAATTTTAACTTGTGCCAATGCTGAAGAAGTTAAAAATACAGTAGAAGAATTTGCAAAAGACAAAAAATATGAAATAACAGTTAACATAGAAGGTAATAAAGCAATTATTAAATCTATAGGAGTTTCTGGACACGGAAGTACACCAGAACAAGGAAAAAATGCTATAATGCAATTAATTACATGTTTAGCAACTTTAGATTTAAGAAATGATGAAGTATCTGATTATGTTAAATTCTTTGATGAAAAAGTTGGTATGGAAGTAGATGGAAAGAGCTTCGGAGTTTATCTTGAAGATGAGCCATCAGGAACATTATCATTTAATTTAGGAAAAATTAATTTAAATAGAAAAAGTGGATCAACTACATTAAACTTAAGATATCCAGTTACAAAAACTTTAGATGATATGATGACTCCATTATGTACAACTTTAGGAACTACAGGAATAATGATGGAAAACTTCTCACATCAAGAGCCATTATATTTCGAAACAGATCACCCATTAATTCAAAAGTTAGCAAAGGCTTATAGTGAACAAATGGATGAAGAAGCTAAATTTGTTTCAATAGGAGGAGGTACTTATGCTAAAGAAATGCCTAACACAGTAGCATTTGGACCAACATTTATAGGACAGCCAAGCACAGTTCATCAACCAAATGAATATATAGATATAGAAGAATTGATAAGAATTTCAAAAATATATGCATATGCATTATATGAATTAGCAAAATAATTAATAAAATAATAGAAACACCTAAGAATTTTTCTTAGGTGTTTATTTTTAATTTTTAAAATAAGTTAAAAATTTGGAAACAAATAAAATCTTTATAAAATTCAATATTTTTTAAAAATATTATAAAATATATGGATAAAATAGGAAGACGATGTTATAATATAAATATACTGTTAATAAGTTAAAAGAAATTTAATAATTATTTAGGAGTGTATTATGATTTTTTTATCGATGGTATCTTTAATTACGGCTATAATTTTATTAGTGTTTATAGAAAGTCCTTCAATAATATTAGCTTTTAGTCTTATATTTATAAGCTTTATAAGTTCTTTAAGTAGTCTAAAAAAGCTATCAAATAATGCTGAAGGTGCTTTGAAAAATAAAGAATTTAAAATAATAAGTAATAAATCAATTAGTATTTGTTCTGCAATCTTGATCATGAATGTATTTATTGTAAGTTCACTGATTCTAATTTTCTTTTTACAAAAGATAACCTAATACAGACTTTTAAGTCTGAAAATTTAAAATGTTAAATAAATATACTGATATACTTAATATGTATACTCAGTTATTTTTATTTAATTTTATTAAGTAAAAATAAATTTATAATGAGCATTTAATTGGAATAATATGCTTTTATTTTAAATAGTATTATAAAGTAAAAATTAAATTTCATTGTGAGGTTTTTATTATGAAAATAAAAGAAATAAAAATAGGTAAAATAGATATACCGTTAAAAAGAAAGTATAAGCTTCCAACAAGAGAAATAACAACTTCTGAAGAAGTTGTTATAAAAATTATAACTGATACCGGTGAAATTGGTTATGGTAGTGCAGCTCCAGCACCAATGGTTACTGGAGAGACAGAAAATTCTATAATTGGGGCTATAAGATATATAGAAGATTATATAAAGGGGATGGAAATTAGCTCGCTAGAGTCTATAATAGCCACTATGGAAAAAGTTATTAGAAGAAATCCAAGCGCCAAGGCTGCTATAGATATAGCACTTTATGATTTAGCAGGCAAGAAATATAATGAGCCTTTATATAAATTTTTAGGAGGAAATACAAACTTTACTATAACAGATACCACTATAATGAATGATTCTATTGAAAATATGGCTAAAAATTCATTAGAAGCTATGCTTAATGGCTATGCAGATTTGAAAATTAAGTTAGGTTATGGAAGTTTTGAAAAGGATATTGAAATTCTTCAGGCTATTAAAAAGTCCATAAGAAAATCTGCAAGAATAAGAATAGATGGTAGTGGGGCATGGAGTGCAAAAGAAGCAATAAAGATAATAAGAAAATGTGAAGAAATAGGACTTGATATAGATTTTGTAGAGCAACCAGTTAAGTATTGGGATATAGAAGGTTTAAAACAAGTTAAAGATAGTGTGGATACTATGATTTTAGCTGATGAATCTGTATTTGGATATTCTAGCGCAGAGGCTTTTAGAGTAATAAAAAATAGAACTTGCGATTATATAAATTTAAAACTTATGAAAAGTGGAGGAATCCATAATGCAATAAAAATATATAATATGGCAGAGACTATGGATATAAAATGTATGATGGGATGCATGATAGAAAGTAAAATAGGTATAACTGCTGCTGCTAGTATGGCAATGGCTAAAGACAATATGATAACCTCAGATTTAGACACTATGCTTATATTTGAAGAAGACCCTATAGTAGGTGGAGCGACTTTTGAAAAAAATAAAATAATATTAAATGATGAGCCAGGTCTTGGAATTAAAGAAATAAAAGGATGGAAAGAGATAAAATAAAGGACACCTAAGGTGTCCTTATTATTTTGTAGATATTATAGCTAATTTGTGAAGGGCTCTAGTGGCCATCACATATCTTAATTTTTTTATATTATCGTAGTAATTATTTTTATATTTATTACTTTCAATTATTACAACACCATCAAATTCTAATCCTTTTGCAAAATATGAAGGTATTATTGTAATTCCATGAGTGTATTTTATATAGTCCTTATTAATTAATTTAAAGTTCAATTTATTTTGCAACATAGAGCTTAACTCTAATGCTTCATTTTCATCATAGGTTACTATAGCTATATTTTCTAAATTTTCATCTCTCATTTTTTGAGCAATAGCTATTATTTGTGATTCTAATTCAGATTTGGAATTAGCAATAGTTTTTTCAACTTGTTCACCAGAACGAACTAATGGAACTATTTTATCTTCATTTAGAAAATTATTAGCATAGTCCATTATTTCTTTAGTGGAACGATAGCTTTTATCTAATTTATAATTAGAGACTTTTAGGTCATTTAAGTAGTTAGCTAAAGTTAACATAGCTGGTTCACCATTTAAAGGTAATAGACGTTGATTGCTATCACCAACAATTGTAAATGAATTGCACTTGGTAATTTCTCTTATCGTAGCAAATTGGACTGGAGAATAATCCTGTGCCTCATCTATTACAACGTGTTTTATGTCATCTTTTAACTTAAATCCTTCTAATTTAACTTTAAGATATAGAATTGCAGCTAAATCTAATTCTGTTAAATCTAAGCTGGTATTGAACTCAGTATAAAGATCAATAATATCTGGCGAATTTAAATAAGATAAAGATTTTTTTAGTTCTATTAAATCTTTTATAAGTTCTTGTATTGCAATTTTTCTTTTGAAATCTAAATCATTTATTTCTAAAATTAATTCATCTTTAGAGAGTTTTGATTTGATAGCCTTAAAATTATTTTCAATAGCTCTAAATTCTGTATCTCTAGCATCTTTAAGTTTAGAAAAAATTATTCTTTTAATTCTTTTGCTACGTTTGAATAAAGGCATATATTTAAAATCTTCTTCAAACATATTTTGAATATCTTCTTTACTTATAACTAAATTACCTCTAAGGGATATATCTTCATATTTAAATAAGTTAGCATTCAGAGACTCTATATATGTATCTAGTGAGTTTTTGAAATCTATGGAAGATTTATAAGCAATGTCTTCTATAAATGTTTTATCACCGTTAAATACTTTTTCCATAACGTCTTTTAATGAAAAAGCTTCTTCTAAATCTAAAACTTCAAGAGCAAAATCTATAAATGTAGATTGTTTTACTCCGCTTTCTCCAAGGCTAGGAAGTACATCAGATATATAATCCATAAATATGTGATTGGGACCAAGTATAAGAACTTTATTTTCTAAAGATTCTCTGTTGTTATATAAAAGGTATGCCACTCTATGAAGAGCAATAGTAGTTTTACCACTACCAGCAACACCATCAACAACAAGTGCTTTATATTTATCTTCTCTTATAATTTCATCTTGTTCACTTTGTATTGTCATTATAATATCTTTTAATTTTTGGGATGAATTCTTACTTAATACCATTTGAAGTATATCATCATTTACATTTACTGCAGAATCAAACATTCCTTCAAGAATGCCTTTTTTTATTATGAATTGACGTCTACCTAATATATTTACATCAACTTTTCCCATAGGAGCATTATACTGACTTTCTCCTAAAGAACCATGATAAAATAATGATGATACAGGGGCTCTCCAGTCAACGACAACCGGTTCAAAGGTATTATATGGAGTAACACCAAATCTACCTACATATATTTTATCTATTCCAAAATCCTCTTCTCTAAATTCAACATTTCCAAAGTAAGGAGAAGTTTTAAGTATATTAAGTTCCTTAAGTTTTGTATCAATAGATTTAAAGGCTTCTTCTTTTACATACCTTTCATGGTCAAAGTAATCAATTAATTTATCTTCGTCATCTTTATAGTCATCTAAGATGTTCTTTCTATACTCAACTATGTAGTCAACAATTTCTTTTCTTTTATCTAAGTATATCAATATTTCATTATTAATTAACTCAATTACCTCTGATAATTTTTCTTTTTCTATACCGAATTCTAGTTCTTTTTTTAATTCATCGTTCATAAAAAATCCTCCCTTCAAAGGCTGTAAAAACAAAATTTTTCTATGACACTATTTATAAGTTTAAACAAATTATGAAAAACTTATAACAATAGAGTACCTAATATTATAACCCTAGATTTATAATATTAAAAGATAAAGATAATAAATTTTAAATTTCAACTATACATTCTTAACTAAAGTAAGCTGTTAAGTAGTAGTAAAATATTAATCTTAGATTTTCTTATTTGATAAATGCATAAATTAAAAATTCATTTCAAAACTATATAGGGTTCCAAGTTGACTTTAAAAATTATCCATTCCAAAACTTGGATACCTAAAATAGTGAGACATGCTCTGAATCACTTGAAATTCAACACTATATTTTGTATAAAAATATTTTAAAGTTATTGAATAAATTTAAATTTGAGCTTGTTTCCCTATAATAGTAGAGAACTTAAAATTGAAATGAAAAAATATAATATAAATTCAATAATAATACAGTTAAAATTATAGTGTATAGTTATGCAACAGTATATTGAAAAACATAAATATAACATTAGAAGATTTAGAAAATCTATTTTTAGATAACCGCTAAGATTAAAGATTTATAAAACTAATAAGATGATATTAGTTTTATAAAATTTAAAATATTCTATAAATTTTATAGTTATTGTGGTATATTTATACTAAAAGAAAATAAAATCGCATAAATATTATTTTGAAAAATTTTTAAATAAAATTATAATCAATACAAATTCAAATATAATTTTAACTTATAAAAAGGGGGAGACTTTCATGGAAGGTGACAAAATGTGTAAAAAACCATCGCTTATGGTATCTTTAATACCATTTATTTCGTTAATAGTATTTATGTTATTAGGTGTAATTGTATTTGACTCTGCACCACAAATTCCTTTAATTATATGCTGTGTAATAACAGCTTTTATAGGTAAATTTTTAGGAATCAGTTGGGATGATATGGAGAAGGCCATGATAGAAACTAATTCTATGGCTATGCAAGCTAATTTTATCATTATGATAGTGGGGTGTTTGGTTGGAACTTGGATTGCAGGTGGAGTAGTTCCAGGTATGATATACTATGGGTTGAAAATGTTTACACCAACAATGTTTTTATTTTTACTACCAGTGATATGTGCCATAGTATCAGTGTCAACTGGTAGTGCATGGACTACAGCAGGAACTATGGGAACAGCAGCAATGGGAATTGGAGCTGGGCTTGGTATACCAGCACCTATAGTAGCAGGAGCAGTTGTAAGTGGAGCGTCCTTTGGAGATAAACTATCACCATTATCAGATAGTACAAATTTAGCTGCTGGAGTAGTTGGAACAAATGTTTTTGAACATATAAGGCATATGCTTTACACAACAATACCAAGTTTTACAATAGCAGTAAGTTTGTTTGGTCTTATTGGTCTTAAATATAAAGGTGCTGTTGTAGACACAACTCAAATTGATGCTATATCAAAGACTATATTGGCAACATTTCATATAAGTCCATTAATTTTTATTGCACCTTTATCAGTAATATTAATGATAATATTTAAAGTTCCTGCCATACCAGGAATGATAGGCGGTGCTACGATAGGAACAATATTTGCATTTTCACAAGGAAATAGTATATCAGAAGTTTTACATGCATTATTTTATGGAGTTCAACTAAGTACTGGAAATGCAATGGTAGATTCTCTTTTAAATAGAGGAGGATTACTTTCAATGATGGAAACAATTTCTCTTGTTATGTGTGCATTAGCTTTTGGCGGACTAGTTAAGAGAATAGGTTGTTTAGATACTATAATATCTGTAATACTTAAACACTGTCATAGCAGAGGAAGTATTATTTTATCCAATATAGTAAGTTGTATAGCTATGAATTTTATGGCAGCAGATCAATATATGTCAATAGTTATTCCGGGGCAAATGTACAAGCCTGTATATGAAAAATTAAACTTACATCCTACAAATTTATCGAGAGTTTTAGAAGATGCAGGAACTTTAACTTCTGGGTTAGTACCATGGTCAACCTGTGGTGCAATTTACTTTACAACCTTAGGGGTAAGTGCTTTTGCTTATGCACCATTTCACTTTTTAGGGTTTATTAATCCACTAGTTTCAGCATTTTATGGTTATACAGGTATAGCATTAAAACCATTAGATTCAAGCAAACCAATAGGAAATATATTAAGTGAAAATAATACTTTAGATAAAGATAATACCGTTAAAATATAAAAATAAAAGGTAGCTTACTAAGCTACCTTTTATTTTTATAAAAAGTATATTATTGACATTCTAATATTATACGACGTATAATATATATAAAGATATAATATTATAGGGTAAAATAATAAAGTTAAAGTAACTTATAGAATTTTATTATAAATAAAAAGATATTTTTAGTATTTAAAGTTATCCCTATATTAATAAAATAAGGAGGACAAAAAATGGCTTTTCAGTTAGGAGCTGCTTTATTAGATGCATGCGTATTAGCCATCCTAATGAAAGAAGATACGTATGGATATGTGCTAACTCAGCAAGTTAGAGAAATTATGAATATTTCTGAATCTACATTATATCCAGTGCTTAGGAGGTTACAAAAGGAAGGATGCTTAAAAACCTATGATCAACCTTTTCAAGGTAGAAATAGACGTTATTATAAAGTAACAGAAGAAGGCAAAATAAAATTTAAAGAGTATTTTAATGAGTGGAATGATTATAAAAGTAAAGTTGATAAAGTTTTAAAGGGAGGGATAATTGATGAATAGAGTAGAATTTATTAGTGAATTGAAGTCTAAACTAAAAAGATTACCTAAAGATGAAATTGAAGATGCTTTAAATTACTATAATGAATATTTTGATGAAGCTGGTATAGAGGATGAACAGGAAATTATAGAATCTTTAGGTTCTCCATGTGATATAGCATCACAAATATTAGCGGATTATTCACTTAAAGATATGTCTTTAAAGCCTAACTCTACTAAAAAAGGGATTTCAGCAGTTTGGTTTGCTATATTGGCAGTTTTTGCAGCACCAATAGCACTACCATTAACAATAGCAATCTTCTTAACTGTAGGAGCTATTGGAATTGCAATAATAGCTATTATTATTGCATTTTTATTAACTATGATAGCTATGGGCGGAGCCGGAATAGTTGCAGTTATTTCAGGAATTGTTGTGATTTTTAAAGATATACCAACAGCACTTATATTTATCGGTGGAGGAATTGTAGTAGTTGGAATTGATGCTTTAATTTTTCTACCTATAACATATTTAGCAAACAAAGGCTTCAGATTTATAGCTAATACAACAAATAAGATATTAAATAAGGCTAAAAAGAGAAGGGGGGTTAAAGGAAATTATGAATAAAAAAGTTAGAAAAAGAATAGCAATTATAGCTATTGGTATGATATGTGCAGGAAGCATAATGACTTATAGTGGATATTTATTAGGTGGTTCAAAAGATATAAGTTTAAATATAAAAGATGGTTTAGTCATAAATAATTCAAAGGAAAGATATAAAGAAACTATTTCGCTAGAGGAGTTTAATAGTATTGAAGTTGAATGTAACTCTAATATAGAATTTTTAAAGTCAGATAAATATGAATTAGAATTTGATGTTCCACAAAGTAGTGGAAAAATTTCTTATAGTGTAAAAGATAAAAAACTAATTATAAAACAAAGTGTGCAAAGCAAAAATAACTTTAATATAAATTTAGGGTTTGAAGAAAATAATCAAGATAAAAGTTACATTAAAATATATGCTCCAAAGGAAATGAAATCTAAAGAATTAAAAATAACATCTAGATTTGGAAATATAAATATTTGTCCAACTGAAAGTGATGTAGCAGATATAAACTCTTATTTTGGAAATATAACAGTAGATGGTTTAGAAGCCAGTAGTACTATTAATATGAACATGAATAATGGTAAGTTAAATGCCAGTAATATTAAAGCTCAAAATATTAATGTTTCTAATAAATACGGTGGAGTTAAACTTGAAAATGTTAATTGTAATGGGTTAGATGTAACTTTAAATAATGGTAAGTATATTGGAAATAATGTATCTACTAAGAATTATACTTTAAAAAATAGTTATGGTAACAATGACCTTTCTAATAATAAAAGTGAAGTGTTAAATATTGATATTAAAAATGGTGAACTAAAGATTGATAGCATGAATAGCGGAAATGCTAATATAGTTAATAATTATGGGAAAGTGTATGCAAATGCATTACAAACAAATGATTTAAAAATGAATTTAACTAATGGAAATGCAGAAATTAATGGTGAGTTTAAAGGTACATCAGAAATAAATTCAAAATATGGAAATGTGTTAATTAATACTTCTTTAAACAAAGAAGACTATGATTATGATATTAAAAGTGACTTTGGAAAAATTAAAATAAATGATAAACAATATGAAAAACAGGCCGAAAGAAATGAAGGCTCTAGTAATATTTTAAAGGTTAAGTTAAATAATGGAGATGTTAATTTAAGCTTTAAATAGTGTAATAAGCTCAGTAAAATACTGGGCTTATTTTCATGGAAAAATTAAAAACTTTATAAAACCTTTAAAAATTCCCTTTATAATTCTTATTGTTTACAAAAATAACAAAATTAGGGGGAGAGTTTATGTTAGAGAAAAAAATAGAAATAAAAGGTGTAAGTAAAAAAATAAAAAATAGAACTATATTAAGTGATATTTCCTTTGATATTTATAAAGGTGACATTTGTGGTTTTTTAGGGCCTAATGGTGCGGGAAAAACTACTTTAATTAGAATTATTACAAATTTAATTTCTCCAACAAAAGGGGAAGTAAAAATAAATGGCATAGATGTTGTTAAACAAAGAAAAAGTGCATTATTGAATCTTGGCGCAATAGTAGAAGAACCTGTATTTTTCCCATTTATGTCAGGAAGAAAAAATCTACAAAATTTAGCTATGCTGAACCCAGATATGTCAAAGGCTGAACAAAAAGAAAAAGTGGAAGAAGTTTTAAAAATAGTAGACCTTCAAAGTAGAGGTGATGATAAAGTTAAAACTTATTCTTTAGGAATGAAACAAAGGTTAGGAATTGCGCAAGCACTTTTAAATAATCCAGAAATAATTATTTTAGATGAACCGGCTAATGGATTAGATCCTATAGGTATGAGAGATTTAAGAAACCTTATATTTAAACTTCAAAGAGAAAAGAAAATAAGTTTTTTAATATCCAGTCATCTTTTAGACGAATTACAACAAGTTTGTAATAGATTTATTGTAATAAATGAAGGAAACCTTATATGGGAGGGTAGTAAAAAAGAACTAGAGAGTGTTAGTGATAATGGCAGATTAGAAGATGCATTTATAAAATTGGTAAGCAAATATTAGGTGGTGGATATAATTATGAAAAATTTATTTATTAGTGAATGGCAAAAGTTGTGGAGAAGAAAGGTTACATGGATTTTATTTATAACTACAGTATTAAATTTAATATATTTTATTAAATCTTCTATTAAAAATAATATTGGTATTAAACCAGACAATATTAAATATATTTCAGCATTAAACTTTCCAAGTAGCTTACTTAAAAATCAAATAGTAAGTATTTTTGATATTATGGTAATTATCTTTATTGTCATGGCTGTAACAAATGAATATAGAACTGGACAGTTAAGGATGGTAATGACAAGAAATATTTGTTTTGATGAAATTTTCAAAGCAAAATATCTAGTTATAGTAAGTACTATGTTTTTATTTTTAACTGTAAATTTTCTTTTAAGTACTTTTTTAGGATATTTAGCTTTGCCACATGAAAATGTTAAGTTTCCATATTGTTTAAGAACTTTTATGATAAGTGAAAGTATTTCTTACAATATTAAATATTATATTGTTACATGTATAGTTTTAGCTGCTTTTATATCAGTTATTATGTGTATATCAGTAATATCTAAAACTGCTATAGAAGCGGTAACATTGAGTTTGATATTCATGTTTATATCAGTGATGTTACCAGAGTTGTCTTTAATTTTTACAAGTAAAGGATCAAGTATATATGAAATTTTAAACTTTTCTTGTCTAACAAGAATTCAATATTTAGGTATAGATCATTTGCTTTCAAAATCTCAAAAAGGAATTGGAATCATGATAACTTCTATTGCTTTTCACGGAATAGTATTTTATTTAATTGGACTGAGTTCATTTAATGACAGAGATTATTATATTTAAGGAGAAATTAAAATGAATAGATTAATAGCTTCAGAATTTCAGAGAATATGGAAAAATAGGCAAACTATATTATTGCTTGTATTTTGCATAGTTATTACAATTGTATCTTGTATATGGAGATATGCATATCCAGCTGGTTCATATGATGCAGTAAATTATAATGTAGAATTAAACAGACTTAATTTTGCGCCATTTATATTTTATGGAGTAAGATTAGAATTAATGTATATAATATTGCCTATTATGTATATAAACTCAATTAGTCATGAAATATATATGGGAGCTTTTAGAATATATGCAACAAGACCATATAAAAAACATGAATTTATAATAAGTAAGATAATAGCATTAGCTTTAGTAACTTTTATATTTGTATTTATAGTGTTTGCAATAAGTACAATTTTTGGATATTTATTTATGCCTAAAGTATCAAAAGTTAAGTTTTATAATATTCAATATGAATTTTCAATGATGCAGGCTTTTTTATATACTATAAAATTTTATATTATACAATTTGTTATATGTTTATGTGTTTTAGGCTTATCAGTAGTTATTGGTACTATAATAAGCAATTTTGTAATTTCAATTTTCGCTATTATTGCTTCAATAATAGCATTAGGATTTCACACTAAACTTTTTGAATTTATTAATTACACAACAACATATGGTTTCTATGCTTTAGGGAATAATGCACCTATAAGTTTTTATATTAGCTTAGGAATGTTTTTAACTATAAGTTTAGTTATAAGTACATTTTTATGGAGAAGAAAAGATTATCTTTGTTAAAGGGGGATACATCATTGAAAAAAATTATAGGTATATTAATTTGTGCATTTATGATTACAACACTAGGAACGGTATTAAATATTAAGTATGAAAAATATAAAGAAAACAAAGCTATACAAGCCTTGAAAAGTAAGAAAATAGAATTAAAGACTGTAAAATATAATAATGGTTTTGAAGATTTAATGCCTTTAAAAAATATATTAAAAGATAAAAAAATTGTTGCTATGGGAGAAGCAACTCATGGGACAAAAGAATTTTTCCAAATGAAGCATAGAATGTTTCAGTTTCTCGTTGAAGAGATGGATTATAATATTTTTGGTATAGAAGCATCTATGCCTGATTGTGTAAAAATAAATGATTATATTTTGTATGAAAAGGGAGATGCAAAAGAAGCTGTAGCGGCAATGAATTTTTGGACATGGAACACTAAAGAAGTGTTAGAAATGGTAGAGTGGATGAGAGAATATAATAAAGCTCATGAAAATAAAATTAAATTTTATGGTTTCGATATGCAATCAAGTAGTTTGGCAGCTACAAATGTTATAGATTATTTAAAAAATGTAGATCCAGATTATGAAGTCAAATTTCACTCTAAACTTGAGGAATTTAATGATAAAAAACTAGATTATGTTGTAGAGAAAAAACTGCCTATTAATGATATCAAAGAAATAATAAATAATTGTGATAAAAAAAAGGATGAATATATTAAAAAATCTTCAAAAGAAAAATATGAAATAAACAATCAAAATTTGAAAATCATATGTGAGTTTTATGATATTTTTGGTGAAAAAAGTAGTGATTTTGAAAAAGAAAATAAAAGAGATAAATATATGGCAGAAAATATAAAATGGATTTTAAATCATGAAAAGGAAAATAGCAAAATTATGATATGGGCCCATAATACACATGTAGCAAAGCAAATAGATAATTTTAGTAATTTAGATAAAGAATATGAGACAGGAAATATAAAAAGAATGGGCTCTAATTTATATGACATGTATAAAGATAAAATATATATTATTGGATTTGAATTTAATAAAGGAGATTTTAATGCTGTAGTATGCAATAAGGAAACTGGAAACCGTACAGTTGAAAAATGTACACTTCCATCATCTGAGAAAGGTTCAGGAGCATATATTTTTTCAAAAATTTCACCTGTGTTCTTTATAGATTTTCAATCTTGTAGTAAAGATAAATATCTATTAGACATATTATTAGCATCACAAATGTATCATGATATTGGTGCAAACTTTGTAAATGAAAAGGCTAGCTTAAAATCGCAAGTTTTAAGTGAGAGGTATGATGGATTGATATTTATAGACACTACTAGTAATGCTGAACCTAACTAGTTCTTAATAATGAAAATAAAATAGGCTAGGTATATATTAGATAAGATAGAAGTGACCTAGTAAATTTATTAACAAAGGGACTGCTTAATACAAGTTGTTAGGGAAATGTTATTTTCTCTTACATTGGTTATAAGAGAAAATAAAAAAAGGAGAGAAAAATGAAAAAAATAAATTTTATTAACATACTAAACTATATAATGTTTATTATTTTAATTGTTTTATGGGGAAGTGTTTTTTTAGTTCATGGAATTGTAGGTGTTATAGCTTGGGCACTAGCTAAATTAGTTTTTGCACCTATTGGTATCATATTACTATTTTTAAATTTACTAATTTTTATTAAATGTTTAATAAGAAAAAGAAAATATGGTGCATCTATAATTTCTATTATTTTATCAATTTTTATTGCATTTCCAATACTGATGTTAATAAATGTTTTGAAAGTTGAATATCCGGCTAATATTGATAAAGTAAATCCATCAATTACAGTGAAATGGCCATTAAAGGAAAAAACTATTGTTGGATGGGGTGGAGATACTGTAGAGGTAAATTTGCCTCACTCTATATGGGGGTCTGAAAGATGGGCGTATGATTTAGTTATGGAACCGGAAAGCATAGGTAGCAAAAATATTAGTGATTACGGAATATATGATAAAGAAGTTATTTCACCAGTTTCTGGAACGATTATAGCAGCATATGATAAAGAGGAAGATATACTGCCCAATACGGAAGAATTTTTATCTATGGAAGGTAATCATGTTTATATAAAAGTAGATAAAACAGGTACTTTTTTGTTATTGAATCATTTAAAAAAGGATAGTGTGCATGTAAAAGTAGGTGACAAGGTGGAGGAAGGACAATTTATTGGAAGAGTTGGAAACACAGGCTCAACATCTGAACCACATTTGCACATACAGCATCAACGTCAAGATCCGACTAAGAATATTTGTCTGATTTTTGCAGAGGGATTACCACTTTATTTTAAGGATATAGATGGGGAAAAAATGCCACAAAAGGACTCAATTATAACACCACAAAATTAAAGATTATTATAGTGGTATTTGATTATTGTTTTAACATGTTGAGGGCGTGATAATGCCCGAAACTAAAAACCGCCCGCTATGCGGGTGAGATTAAGTTCTTAAGAAAAGAGCATCATACTTTTGTTATAATAGTGATTGTTCAAGCCACTAAGATAACAGAAAGGAATGAT
>NZ_BAAABH010000021.1:0-58314 GCF_054767855.1 Clostridium sp. CTA-19
ATCATCAAAACTAACCTTTGCTTTAATGGCCTCAACTTCATTAAAATTTAATTCATATAACATAAATAAACCCTCCTAAAATTAAGCTCTCACTATTCATATATGCATTAAGAGGAGAGAGTTCCGACTCTTTTTTATGTTTTTTAAAAGAAATCAGCAAATTTATTCAGTTTTATATTATTTTTAAATTTAATTGTAAACAAAGAAAAACAAACATTAAGTATCTATTTTATTAGTTTGTTTTTACATATATTAATAGTATAGTAAATTTATTTACATATAAAGAAAACATTTACAATAGAAATGATAATTGTTAAAATTAATTATATAAAAATATAATTAAAGGGGTTAGGCTTATGAAAGAATCAAGAGAAATAGGAGTTCTAAGGTTAATAGGTTATTATATATTGTCAATTATTATAGCATCAATAACTGTAAGAGTATTAGAGAGCGTATTAGATTGTAAATTAGAAAGTAGAATTATAGTTATAACGATTCAACTTCTTACAATAACATTTATATTATGTTATGAAAGAGTAAGTAAAGAAAAATTTAAAAGTAATATAAAAGAAATAAAAGAAAAAAATACGATAAAAGAAATAGCAATTCTTTTAATCTTTTTATATATCTTTTCTTTGGCTTCAATATATATACTTGCTGCAATATTTTATAAAATTAGTCCTCAGCAATTAACTAACTTAATAAATAAACAAAATTTTAAAATAGACACAACAACGCAATTATTTATTGTATCAATCTATACTGTAATAATAGGACCTATATTTGAAGAATTAGTTTTTAGAAAAATTATATTTAGAAGGTTTTCTAAAAACATTGGAATATTATTAGCAGCAACTATATCATCTATAATATTCGGTATGCTTCACGGTAATTTAAGTGTAATTCATGCTACAGTTTTTGGATTTATAATTTGCATACTATATGAAAAGTATAACAATATATTAGTTCCCATATTATTGCATAGTCTTAATAACTTAGTACCAGCGTGTATGAGAACTTTAGGTTTTTATAAAGGAACATTATGTATGCCTGTAAATGTAGATTTAAAAAATGATTTAGTTTTAAGTGTAATAGCTTTTATTATAAGTTCAATATTTTTAGGAATGTATGTATATAAAAATAAAGAATATTTAAAGGACAAAAGTATAGTAGTAGAAAAAGTTGCTTAGAAAATATATAAAATTGGAGGAATTTATGGAGTTAAAATTAGTAAAAGTAAATATTAATTTAAAAGAAGAATATTATGATTTTATTAGAGAATGGAAAAAGACAAATGAAAAAATTGTACCAATGGCTGTAGATTTAAAAGATATGGATTATAGTCAGTGGTTAAATAATACATTAAAATTTGAGGATAAAGAAACTTGTCCTAAAGGATTAGTAACAGCAAAAACTTATTTTCTAATCAATGAGGAAAATAGGATAATAGGTGCAATAAATATAAGATGTGAATTAAATGATTATCTATTAAATTATGGTGGTCATATAGGATATGGAATAAGACCAAGTGAAAGAAGAAAAGGATATGCAAAAGAAATGCTAAAATTAGGTCTTGAAAAAGCAAAGGAATTAAATCTGAGAAAGGTCCTAATAACCTGCGATAAGGATAATATAGGTTCAGCTAAAACTATAATAAGTAACGGTGGAATTTTAGAGAATGAAGTAAAAACAGAAGATGGTATAACTCAAAGGTATTGGATTGATTTATAGTATAGAAAACTATAGGGTTCCAAGTTGACTTTTAAAATTATTCATTCCAAAACTTGGATACCCAAAATAGTGAGACATGCTCTGAATCGCTTAGAATTCAACACTACATTTTGTATGAAAATATTTTAAAGTTATTGAATAAATTTAAATTTGAGCTTGTTTCCCTATATATGTGCAAGTTTTAATAGTTTTAAGTATTTTAAAAAGCTTACAGAAGCTAAAATTGCGGAAAAGTATAGCATAGATGAAATTAAGATTATTAGGTACCACGGAACGCAATATATGTGATGCAATAGTCCAAAGAATGAGAGGCTCAAAGATAAATTGGTTTATTAGTGGTGTTGATAATTTAGCTAAGATTTTATTTGTAGTATTTATAGATAGACTTTCAAACAGGTCTATCTTATTTTTATGCAATAAATATCAAATAAAAATAAGATAGAAGAATACTTTTAAAATGGTTGAAAGCTAATGGGTGTGTTGAATATTACAAAAATGTAACGTTAATGAAAAGCAAATCAATATGATAAAAACATAGCAAAATATATAATATAGATAAGCTTTGATGAAGGCATTAAAAAAGTACAACATAAGAAGTATAAAAGTAAATTGAAAAAGTTAATGCTGAAAAATTTTTGTAAATGAATGTATTTTAGGATAAAAATAAATTAGTAAAATGAAAGGGAGAAGGGACGAGATGAAAAATATACTAAGTGTAGAAAAAATAGAAAAATATTATGGAAATAAGGGAAATATAACTAAGGCTTTAGATAACATTAGTTTAAAAGTTTATGAGGGGGAATTTGTTGGTATAATGGGACCTTCAGGAAGCGGTAAGACAACTCTTTTAAATTGTATTTCAACTATAGATAATGTTACTGCAGGGAAAATAATAATTAATGATAGTGATATTACAAGACTAAAATCAAAAGCACTAGATGAGTTTAGACAAAATGAGTTAGGATTTATATTTCAGGATTTTAATTTATTAGATACATTAACAGCTTATGAAAATATAGCATTAGCATTAACCATTAAAGAAGAAAAAACATCAGAAATAGATAAAAAGGTTAAAGAGGTTGCTAAGTATTTAGAGATTGAAGAAATATTGGGTAAATACCCTTATCAAATGTCAGGAGGTCAAAAACAAAGAGTTGCATCAGCAAGGGCAATAGTAACAAATCCATCATTAGTATTGGCAGATGAGCCAACAGGAGCGCTAGATTCTAAATCTTCAAGATTATTATTAGAACGATTTGAAAGTTTAAATAAAGAATTAAATGCAACTATTTTAATGGTAACACATGATGCTTTTACAGCAAGTTATGCTCATAAAATTTTGTTTATTAAAGATGGTAAAATATTTACTGAGTTAGTTAGGGGGAAGGATTCAAGAAAAGAGTTTTTTAATAGAATAATTGAGGTAATAACTCTAATTGGGGGTGATGACAGCAATGTATTCTAAAATGGCTTTAAAAAATGTTAAGAAAAGTTTTAAGGACTATACAATATACTTTTTAACTTTAACATTGTCAGTTTGTATATTTTACAGTTTTAATTCAATAGGAGCACAAAAAGCATTACAAGAGGTTTCTTCAAGTGGAAAAGAATTTGCAGACACAATAACTGCAATTATATCATATATATCAGTTTTTGTGTCTTTTATATTGGGAGGATTAATTATTTATGCAAATAACTTTCTTATAAAAAAGAGAAATAAAGAACTTGGAATATATATGACATTAGGTATGGGGAAAAACAAAATTTCAAGAATATTAATATTAGAAACATTAATAGTTGGAGGTATGAGTCTTATAAGTGGACTATTATTAGGTATTATAGTATCACAAGGACTTTCTGTATTAATATCTAAAATGTTTTATGTTTCAATGAGTGATTATAGATTTGTAATATCATTTTCAGCTATTTATAAAAGCATAATATATTTTGGTGTAATGTTTTTACTTGTAATGATATTTAACACTATAGTAATTTCAAAATATAAAATAATAGATCTTTTAACAGTGGGAAGAAAAACACAAGACATAAAGGTTAAAAATCCTTTAATATTTTTATATACTTTTATTATCTCAATTATATCTATTGTCATTGCTTATAAATTTGTTTTATCAGTTGGAATGAATATAGATGACCCAAAGTTTAGCATATCTATAATTTTGGGTATTATTGGAACTATTTTGTTTTTCTTTAGTTTAGCAGGTGCTATTTTATTTATAGTAAAGAGAAGTGAAAAAGTATATTTTAAAAAATTAAATATTTTTATAGTTAAACAAATAAATAGTAAAATAAATACTAATTTTATTTCTATGTCTGTGATATGTTTAATGCTTTTTTTAACAGTTTCCATTTTATCTACAGGCATTAGTTTTAAAAATTCAATAGAAACAAGTTTAGAGGATTCAACACCATATGACGTAAGCATGCATGGTTATGGTGATGATGAACATTTAACTACAATTTTAAGTTTTTTGGAAAAAATGGATTTTAAAATAGATGAAAAATCTAAGTATGTAGAATTCAACCGATATGGAAAAGGATTATATGTAAGAGACTTACTTCCGTTATATGGAGTGAAGATAGTATCTGGTGCAGATGTAGAATTTATTAAAATTTCTGATTATAATAAACTAAGAGAACTTAGCGGCGAAGAAACTGTTACGTTAGAAAATAATGAAGTTTTAGCGCTTTCCAACTCTCAAAAGGTTATTCCAGTATTAAATAAATTTATAAAAGATGGAGAAAAAATTAAATTTGATAGTAATGAGTATTCTATAAAAAACAAAACAGCTATAGAAGAAAATTTAGAAACATATTATACGGATTTTAGTAAAAAAAATTTCTTAACTATAGTTACTAATGATAGCATTTTGGAAAATTCAGAAATTATGTTTAAAACTCTCAATATAAATTACCAGGGTAGCGATAGTAAAAATGAAGATGATAGATATAAAAAGCTTTATGAAAAGAGATATAGCAGAGATTTAATGAGTATGGATTCAGAGAAAGATGATTTAGGTCTTGTTATTATAAATACAAAGACAGCTGTTTATGATAATAATAAAAGCGTAACAACTATTATTTTATTTGTGGGAATGTATATAGGAGTAGTTTTCCTAATTAGTAGTATGGCTGTTTTAGCACTTCAACAGTTATCGGAAGCAAGTGATAGTATTCAAAGGTATGATGCTATTAAAAAATTAGGTGCAAGTAAAAAAGATATAAATAAAACTATATTTATTCAAACATTAGTTTACTTTACTTTGCCTGTTATTTTAGCAGTAATTCATTCTATTGTTGGAATAAGAGTAGCAACTGAATTTTTAACTATGTATAATAGACCCAATATAGGAGGTTCGGCATTAGTAACAGCAGGAATATTCTTAGTGATTTACAGTGGTTACTTCTATGCAACTTACACTGGGTATAAAAATATAGTAAAAATGGGGCTGTAGCATATGCTACAGCTTTTTTATTAAATAGGAATTTGAACTTTTAAATTAAAAAAACTATTTTATCAACTTAATGTGCTAACCTATATAAAGCATTGAAAAAGGAATAATTTGTGTTAATATAATTATGGAAATAGGAGGAGGATTTATGTTGAAAATTACAATTATAGAAGATGATGATGTTATAAGAGAAGAGCTTAAAAGTTTTTTAGAGAATTATGGATATAAGGTAAAGACACCTACAGATTTTAAGAATATATTAAATTTCTTAGAGAATGATGAAAGTGATTTAATACTTTTAGATATTAATCTCCCAGTTTATGATGGGTATTATATTTGTAGAGAAATTAGAAAAAAATCCGAAGTACCGATAATTATAGTAACAAGTAGAGATAGTGATATGGATGAATTAATGAGTATGAACTTAGGTGCAGATGATTTTGTAACTAAACCATATAACACACAAATTCTTTTAGCTAGAATTTCAGTATTATTAAAGAGAAGCAATAGAAATATGAATCCAAAGTCTATTTTAACCTATAAAGATTTTGAAATTAATTTAGCTAATGCAACTATAAAATATATGGGAAAAGAAATAGAACTTACTAAAAATGAAGTTAAGATAATGTCTTATTTAATAGAAAATAAAGGTTCAATAGTTTCTAGAGAGAGACTTATGGAATATCTTTGGAATTCTGATTATTTTGTAGATGATAGTACGCTATCTGTTAATGTAACTAGGTTACGTAAAAAACTAGATAATATAGGGATAAAAAATGCAATAGAAACAAGAAGAGGACTAGGTTATATAATGCCATGAAAATAAGAGAGTATATTAAAGATAAGGGAGTATTTTTGACTATTAACTTGATTATATTTTTAGTTATAACGGTAAGTATGATATTTTATGGCATTGGTTTTGTGCTCATATTTATATTAGGGTGCATTTGGTTTTTACCATTGCTAAGCTATATGATTATAGATTATATAAAATTTAAAAGATACTTTGCAAACATAGAAAGTATTTTAGAGAATCTAGATAAAAAATTTTTATTTCCAGAATTATTAGAGAAAGAGAGTTTTTGTATAGGGGAAAAATTTAATGAAGTTTTAAAAGAAATAAGTAGAGGAATGTATGAACACCTAAAGTATTATAAGGATATGCAGATAGATTATAGAGAATATATAGAAATGTGGGTTCATGAAATAAAAACACCTATAGCATCAACTAAACTATTAATAGAAAATAATAATAGCAATGAAGCTATTAAGAAAATAGATAATCAAATTAATAAAGTAGAAAGCTTTGTAGAACAAGTTTTATATTATTCTAGAAGTGATGATGTTGAAAAAGATTATATAATAAAAGAGATTAAATTAAATGAAATTGTGAGAAACGTAATAAAGAGAAATTCTAAGGATTTTATAAATAAAAAAATAAAATTACAATTAGAAGATATTTGTGAAACGGTCTATTGTGATCCAAAGTGGATTGAATTTATTTTGAACCAAGTAATAGTAAATTCTATAAAGTATTCAAAAAATCAGGAAGCTTCAATAAGAGTTAAATCAATAGAAATGTATAATTCAATTATACTAATAATTGAAGATAATGGTGTTGGAATAGAAGAAAGAGATATAGATAGAGTATTTGAAAAAGGATTTACAGGGGAAAATGGAAGGAATTTTGGAAATAGTACTGGACTTGGGTTATATTTATGTAAAAAGATGTGCGGTAGATTAGGCATAGGTATAGAGATTAAATCTAAGGTAGATAAAGGTACAAAAGTAAATATAATATTTCCTGAATACAAATTGATAGCAGAGTGTAAAAAAAGTAAGTATTAAATATATTAATAAAATTTAAAGTTAGGTCTTAAAAAGGCTTAGAAATTAAATCTAATAAAGGTCCTAATACCTTGCAATAAATAGAAAATGGGTTCAGTTAAAACAATATTAAGTAATAGTCAATGGTTGAGTTTTATAAAATGAGGTAGCAATTATGAAGAAAAAAGTATTTATAATAATTTCAGTAGCAATAATTTTAATTTATTTATTCTATCCAGACACTATAGTGTCTAAAATTGATTTAGAAAAATTATCTCAGACAGATAATTTTAAGCTAGAATTTATTCATAGAAATAATATATTAGAGGGTGGAGATGTAACAGTTATATATAATAAAAGTGACATTAATAAACTTATAGATTTAATATCTAATTATAAATGTATTCGAGATGTAGTGTTTACTAAAAATTTACATAAAGTAGAAACTTATAATATTGTTTTTAGAATTAATGATGAAATTGTAGGTTCCATGTATTTTAGTGAAAGTTATGTATATTTAAATATAGAGGATTCAATAATAAAAAGAAAAAGATATATTATGCTTGATTATATAGACTTTAAACGTTTAAATGAATTCGTGGAATCGGTGAAATAAGTAAATTTAAGTAGGAAAAGTTCTATATCATCATAAAAAAGGTCATAATTAATTTTATGGCCTTTTTATAACAATAAAATAATGAAAAAATATGATAAATTGATTATGAATTTAATATTAGATATTGCTTTTATAAGTTTGGTAGGAAAAATATATAGGTTAAATTTTGAATTTATATTACCATAAGTTAAAATATAATTATATTGTTTAAAAAATTATTATTATTAGATGTAATTACAATTAAAAAATAATTGAAAAAATTGTTAAACTTACAATTAGTAAAGAGGTGGTAGCAATTTGAAAAATAATTTTATTGATAAAAGAGAATTAATAGTGTTTTTAGTAACACAGGATTTATAGTTAGATTATGAGGTAGTTGTCAAAAAAATTATCAGAAGAAAATCAGAAAAAACAAGAAAAATGGTATACACATTTCAAAAAAGACAAATATAAAGCACTATGGGACTTAGGGGTTAATGAAAAAGAAGACTGGATGTCACCTACTATAACTGTTCTGTTTATATTTACACTTTCAACACAATCAGATATTGAATTTGTCAGGGAAGAGGCTAACTTAACTTTGTCAGAATATGAAGTTGAAGATATTAAGAAAATATTCCATTTTCAATTGGAATGGAATTTATTAATAATCATTGGATTGAATTTGTTTGGTCGAAAATTAATGAAGTATATAAAAGAAATATCTAATTACAATGGAACAGTTAAAGAGTTTTTATTAGAACGAAATACTAATATAAATAAACTACCATTAAGCTTATACTCTTAAAACTTATCAAATCAAAACCATTCTTAAAATGGATTTAATAATATTATGTAAAATAGTATTCAAAATTGAAATTGTGTTATAATAATAAAAAATAGGAATAGTTCAAATTTAAAGGCGATGATTATTATAAAAAATGATAATTATTATAGAGCATTTCAGTTAATAGACATGTATTAACAGTAGGGGAAATTTAGGATGGAAATAAAGTAAAAGGATTTATTTGAAAAGAATATTGATATAGATATTAACGGTGTTATTAAAATAGGACAAGTTGATGATGAAAATATAAAACAAGAACTAGAGGAGTATGTGGTTACTAATGAACTAAGAGGACATATAGATGAATTTTTTGAAGCATATAAAGAAGGGGTAATAAGTAATATAGATAATATGGGTGTTTGGCTTCAAGGTTTTTTTGGTAGTGGTAAATCACACCTTTTAAAAATATTATCTTATCTAGAAGTTTTTGAAACTTTAGATGTATATGATTTTAAAGAAAAAATTGAGAAAAATATAATTGAAGAGTTTGATAACCTTTATAATAGAGTTGAAAGTGCAAACAGTTTTGCTATACTTTCCTCAATGTCAGACCTTTCAGAAAAGGTTAAGTAAAGTGGATTAAGGAAATAATAACAACAACTAAGTCACCATCATATAAGGTAGATCCTGTACCAGAGGTTGTCATTAAAACTAAAATGTTAAGTATGAGAGAGTTTGTAAAAGGACAAAAAACTATAAAGAATAATGAGGATATAGATGCTGTTGTGGAAAGTTTAAGAAGAAAGTTAAAGGAAGAATTAGAGAAAGATACTATCATAAGTTTGATTTTAAATAAAAAATTCTAGGAGCGATTAAGATGAATGGAATATTAGATAAATATGATGAATCAATTAATTTAACTTATAATTACACATATAGGATGCTTACACATTTAAAAAATATAAGAGATAACTATAGAAATTTGGAAAATGCAGATGAGATAACATTAGAAGTGTATAGGGATTCTATAATAAAAAAATATGAAACTTTAGAGGATTTAACGTGGAAGTTGCTATCTAAAATTTTTAAGGCTGATGGGCTTGAAATAAATAGTCCAAGAGGTTGCTATAAACATGCTTTCAAAGAGGGATTAATAGAAGATATGATTGTTTGGAATGATATATTACTTGCAAGAAATTCAACTGCTCATATATATGATGAAAGTGATTATGAAGCAATAAAAAATGACATAATAGAGAAATATATAGGAGCTATAGAAAACCTTTTAAATAAAATATCAATGGAGAAGTTATAATATGTATGGTATAGAAGAAAAAGTATATAAAAAGTTAACTTCATATTTTGAAAACAATAAATATATAAAAAAAATTGTGTTATTTGGGTCAAGAGCAAAGGGCACATATAATTATAATTCTGATATAGACCTTGGAATTTTATGTGATAAAAAGTATAAAGGTACTATAGCACAGGATTTAGATGAAATTGTAGGAGTATATTCTCTAGATATTGTTTTTTTAGATAGTATGAATGAAGAAATAAAATTACAAATAGAGAGAGATGGAATAGAAATTTATAAAAATCTATGATAAGTAAAGTAGGGATTAAAGTAGATGAAAGTAAGATAAAATCATTTGCAGTTTGGGCAAGAAGAAACTTAATTGTAGCAGTTAGGGAAAAGGCAAATAGAATAGATACAGATTATATTTATCTAGTTTGGAAGGATTATAAGACTAGGAAAAGATATATAGTTAGAGAATTATCTAAAAATGGCAAGTATGAATTTAAATATAGAATTGAAAATGGGTTTTAACCACTTATAGCATTTCCAAATATAAATGAAGTATATGAAAGTTATGATATATTTCCTGTTTTTTTAGTAGATTACCAGATAAGAGAAGAAAAAATGTAAAAGAAATATCTCCTAAATCAATATTAGTATCAGTTGGTCAAACAACTGTTGTAAATCTTTTTTATAATATGTCTCAAAGAAAAATTGGACTTGTAAGCATGTGGGATACTGTAGCTTTTGATGAAGTGGCAGGAATAACATTTAAAGATAAAGATGGTATTCAAATAATGAAAGATTATATGGCTTCTGGTTCATTTGCGAGAGGTAAAGAAGAGAAGGCAGCCTCTGCATCTATGGTGTTTGTGGGAAATACCAAAACTTGGATGCCTAAAATAGTGAGACATGCTTTGAATCATTTAGAATTTAACACTACATTTTATATAAAAATATTTTAAAGTTATTGAATAAATTTAAACTGGAGCTTGTTTTCCTATAATATAGAAAGGTCATAATTAATTTTATGGCCTTTTAGTGTTATAAAATAATAATTTTGTGAAAAAATTCTTATTTTGTGATAAAAGCAGAAATTCTATTTGTTTACAGAGATTATTTAGCTTGGTATTATTATACTATATATTAAAGTTAAGGTAGGTTTTATTATGGCTATAAAGGGGATTACTGACATAGAACATTTTCCTATAAATGAAAAATCAATTGAAATGAAAGAGAGAAGTAATGCTATTACAGGAGATAAAAATTATCTTTATTATAGATTAAAAGAAAGTTTTAAAAATGCTAAAGACATTGATATAATTGTTTCTTTTTTAATGGAGTCAGGAGTAAAGATTATTTTAAATGATTTGAAGGAAGCCTTAGATAGAGGTGTTAAAATAAGAATTTTAACGGGAAATTATTTAAATATAACTCAACCATCAGCATTATGTCTTTTAAAAGATGTATTAAAGGATAAAATTGATCTTAGATTTTATAATGAAAAACATAGATCTTTTCATCCCAAGGCATATATGTTTCATAATGACTTAGATAGTGAAATTTATATTGGTTCTTCTAATATTTCAAAAGGGGCATTGACATCTTCTATTGAGTGGAATTATAGGTTTGTAAAATCAGAGCATTGTAAAGATTATGAGGATTTTTCTAATACTTTTGAGGATTTGTTTAAAAATCATGCAATTATTGTTGATGATGAGGTCTTAGAAAATTATTCTAAAAATTGGTCTAGACCTAATGTATACAAGGATTTTGAAAAAATAAAAGAAAATGAAAAAATTTTAAATATAATTGAACCTAAGGAAGCTCAAATTGAGACTCTTTATAGTTTGAAAAGGAGCAGGGAAGAAGGATTTGACAAAGGTTTAGTTATAGCAGCTACAGGCATTGGAAAAACTTATTTAGCTGCATTTGACTCAAAAAACTATAAGAAAGTTTTATTTGTTGCTCATAGAGAGGAAATAATAAAACAGGCTAAAGAAAGCTTTATGAGAGTTAGAAAAAGTGATGATATGGGCTTTTTTTATGGTGATGATAAATCAATGAATAATAGTGTGGTTTTTGCATTAGTTCAGAGTTTAGGAAAAAAAGAATATCTAAATGGTGAATATTTTGATAAGGAATACTTCGATTACATAATTATAGACGAATTTCATCACGCAATATCAAATAATTATAAAAATATTATAGATTATTTTACACCAAAGTTTATGTTAGGATTAACAGCAACTCCAGAAAGACTTGATTCTAAAGATGTTTTTGCACTTTGTGATTATAATATGGTTTATGAAGTAAGACTTAAAGATGCAATAAATAAGGGGTGGCTTGTACCCTTTAGATACTATGGAATATATGATGACACTGTGGATTATTCTATGATAGAATTTAAAAATGGTAAGTATAATGACAAATATTTAGAAGAATCTTTAATGATTAATAGAAGAAGTGAGCTTATTTTAAAAAATTATTTAAAATATAATTCTAAAAGTGCGATGGGATTTTGTAGTAGTAAAAGTCATGCTCAATATATGGCAGATTACTTTACTCAAGAAAAAGTTCCATCATTAGCAGTTTATAGTGGTTGTAAAGTTGATAGAGAAGATGCTCTTAGTAAATTGAGAATTGGAGAAATTAAAGTTATATTTTCAGTAGACATGTTTAATGAGGGATTGGATGTTCCATCTATTGATATGGTTATGTTCTTAAGACCGACACAATCTCCAACAGTATTTCTTCAGCAGTTGGGAAGAGGATTAAGAAAACATGGGGATAAAAAATATTTAAATGTGTTAGATTTCATTGGAAATTATAAAAAAGCAGAGTTAATTCCATTTTTATTATCAGGCAAAGATAGAGAAGATTTAAAAAGTGGAGCTAAAAATCCTATGACTTATAGTTATCCAGAGGATTGTTTTGTAGATTTTGATTTTAGAGTTATAGACATTTTTAAAACTATGGCTGAAAAAGAAATGTCAATTTCTCAAAAAGTAAAAGAAGAGTTTTATAGAATAAAAGAAGAAATTCAGCATACTCCAAGTAGAATAGAATTTTTTTTGAATATGGATAGTGCTATTTATGATAATATAAGAACTAAATCTAAAATAAATCCATTTAATAAATATTTGGAGTTTTTATATGAAAATGATGAACTTACAGAAAGTGAGATAAGTCTTTATAATACAAGAAGTAAAGAATTTATTAATATGATAGAAACAACATCAATGAGTAAATCATATAAGATGCCAATATTTTTAGCTTTTTACAACAATGGTAATGTAAAAATGAAGATAGATAAAGATGATATATATGAGAGTTTTAAAGCTTTTTATGAAAAAGGAAGTAATAAAGTAGATATGCTAAAAGACAAAAATACATCAGATTTTGAAAGCTGGGATAAGAAAAGATATATAAAGCTTGCAAAGGATAATCCTATAAAAGCATTACTTAAGACACATAATGATTTCTTTAAAAAGGATGACGAAGCAGAGTTGGCTTTTTATAATGAAATGAATGAGTTTATAAAAGACGAAAATTTTAAAAAGCATTTTAAAGATGCAATAGACTTAAGAGTTTTAAGATATTATGAAGATAGGCATAATAAGAAATAGATTCTTCTTAAAGGAGATGTTAAAATATGAATTTGATTATAAGACAAGAAAATGAAAAAGATTATAAGTCATCTGAAAGTGTTGTAAAAAAAGCTTTTGAAAATGAAGAGTATAGTGATAAAAGTGAACATAACCTAGTTAGTAGGTTAAGAAAAAGTGATTTATTTGTGCCAGAGCTTTCTTTAGTAGCAGAAGTTGATAAGGAAATTGTAGGCCATATTATGTTTACAAAATTAATTATTAAAAGTGGTGAAGATACATATAGTTCATTGGCATTAGCGCCAGTTTCAATTTTACCTGAATATCAGAATAAAGGTATTGGTAGTAAATTAATAATTGAAGGTTTGAAAATTGCAAAAGAAATAGGATTTAAATCGGTGATTGTTCTTGGACATGATAAATATTATCCGAGATTTGGATTTAAATCTGCAAGTGTGTGGGGAATAAAGGCGCCCTTTGATGTTCCAGATGAGGCTTTTATGGCAGTAGAGCTTGAAGATGGAAGTCTTGAAAAAATTTCAGGGACAGTAGCTTATAGTAAAGAATTTTTTAGTTAAGATAAATAATTTTAAACATTGATTTTGAACTTATGTTTAAAAATAAAAAGGAGTATATAATAATGAAAAAATATGATAAATTAGTTAGAGATTTAATACCAGAAGTAATAAAAAAAGATGGTAAAGAATGTGATGTATATATCTGTGAGAAAGCAGAATTTACAAAAAGACTAGAAGATAAATTACAAGAGGAAGTAAATGAATATCTAGAAGAAAAAAATTTAGAAGAGTTAGCAGATGTGATGGAAGTATTGTTTGGTTTAGCAGAGAACCTTGGATACTCAGAAAAGGAACTTTTAAAGAAAAGAGAAGAGAAATTAAAAGACCGTGGAGGTTTTAAAAAAGGCATTGTGTTACAAGGTGTTAAATAATCAGTGAAATTTTAAGTAATATAATTGTATTTTGAAATAGCATATCTAAGTAAGATATGTTATTTTCATATGTGTAATTTATTTTTAATGAATAACACAGGAATAAGATAATATGAGAAATAATTCTATGATGATAGTATTATGCAATTGAAAACTGTAGTTCACATAAAAAATATTAAAATTTTTAAAAACTACTTATAGTGTTAAATCGTAAAATTACAATTAAAAGACACTTGTATTATAGGGTAAATTAATAGTTAGATGACTAACAATCTGAATAAGTAATAGTTGGTGAATAAATAGGAAAAAATTGCTATACTCTTCGTAGAATTGTTATAAATATATAATAATCAAGGGGGAATTTATTATGAATTTAAGAAAAAGAAAGCTAATAGCAATTTTAGCCACAGTTATTGTAGGGACAAGTGTTTTAATGGGGTGTTCCAATAAGACAAAAGAAGCTACAACTACTAATGTTGAAGGTAAAGAAAAACTTGTAGTTGGAGTATCTACAGAATATTTTCCATGGTGCTTTAAAGAAAATGATACATCGAAGGGATTCGAAGTTGATGTTTGGAATGAAATAGGTAAAAGAACTGGGTATGAAATAGAATTTCAGACTGCTAAGTTTAGCGGACTTATGGGTATGTTAGATGCTGGAAAAGTTGATACTGTTGCACATCAAATGTCTACTACAGAGGAGAGAAAAGCAAAGTATGATTTTTCAGATACATATGCATATAGTAAGTATAAATTTATAGTTCCAAAAGACGGTAGCATAACTAAGATGGAGCAGTTAAAGGGTAAAAAAGTAGGTTGTGTATTAGGGGGAAATGGAGAAAAAACATTAAATGAAATAAACGAAAAGGAAAATTTACAATTAGAGATTATAACTTTTGATGGAGTGCCAATGGAAAAAGACGTAGAGAATGGAAGACTTGATGCAGCATGGTTATCAGAAGTTAAAGCAAAAACAACTATAGAACAAGGTAATTTAAATTTAAAAATATCAGATATAGATACTGGAGTTTATGAAATAAATCAATATCCTTTTAGAAAAGAAGAAAAAAATAAAGAAATTATAGAAAAAGTTAATGAAGCGATAAATAAGATGCATGAAGATGGAACACTTACAGAAACATCTGAGAAATGGTTTAGGTTAGACACTACTAAAGAAAGCAACTAAGGTGAAAATATGGCTACATTTGATTTAGACTTTGCATTGAATCTAATACCATTGATGTTGAAATACTTAATGGTAACTTTAAAATTATCTTTTTTATCTTTAATATTTGCTTTGATTTTAGGTGTTATATTAGCAATAATCGTAGATGCAAAGGTTCCAATACTTTCATTTATAGCGAAAGTGTATGTTTCCTTTTTTAGAGGAACTCCGCTAGTTGCTCAGTTATTTTTTATATACTTTGGATTAATACAGATTATACCTATGTTAAAAGGATTATCAGCTTTTACATCAGCAGTAATTGCCCTTAGTCTAAATGCAGCAGCCTATTGCTCAGAAAGTCTAAGAGGTGCAATAAGCTCTATAGATAAAGGACAGATGGAAGCAGCTTATGCCTTTGGAATGACGTATTATCAAGGTATGACAAGGATTGTGTTACCACAAGCTATAAAGGTGGCAATACCTACATTAGTAAATGTATTCGCAGATATAGTAAAAGGGTCATCATTAGCATTTACTATAGGCGTCACGGAAATTATGGCAACGGCTCAATCAGAGGCGGCAGCTCAATATAAATTTTTGGAGGCGTTTACTTGCGTAATATTAGTTTACTGGGCATTAAGTGGAATTATTTCTATTATACAAAGTAGACTTGAAAAGGTATTCAGTAAAGCTTAATGAGGAGTTTTTTATGTTACAGATAAATAATTTAAATAAGAGTTTTGGAGAAAATAAAGTATTAAAAAACGTAAATTTGAATGTAAAAAAGGGTGAAGTAGTAACAATTGTTGGCCCTTCAGGCACAGGAAAGTCAACGCTTCTTAGATGTATAAATTTTTTGGAAAGAGCAGAAAGTGGAAAAATGACCTTTAAAGATTCAAAGATAGATTTTGAATCGCCAAATAAAAGTCAGATATTAGATATAAGAAAAAGAACTGCTATGGTTTTTCAAAGTTATAATTTGTTTAAGAATAAAACGGCTATAGAAAACATTATGGAACCACTTACAACAGTAAGGAAAATAAGTAAGGTAGAAGCAAAAGAAATTGCAATTAATACTTTAAAGAAGGTGGGCCTTTATGATAAAAAAGATGCTTACCCATCTAAATTGTCTGGTGGTCAACAACAAAGAATAGCTATCGGTAGAGCACTTGCTGTTCAGCCAGAAATAATACTTATGGATGAGCCTACATCAGCTCTTGATCCAGAACTTGTATATGAAGTTTTAGAAGTTATAAAATCCTTAGCAAAAGAACATGTAACTATGATTATAGTTACACATGAAATGAATTTCGCTAGAGAAGTTTCAGATAAAATAATATTTATGGAAAATGGAAATATTGTTGAAGAGGGGAATCCACAAGAACTTTTTAACAAAGAAAATAATACCCGATTAAGTAAGTTTGCTAAAAAATCTTATTAAATTATATAAAGATGAAATTTATGTATGATAGGGTATAGAGTCTTTAATATAAGGAAGTATTATTAAAAATATTTTAAAGTGACTTTGGTATTAATCAAAGGTCACTTTTAGTTATTATTAGGTTAATATATAATGATTTAAAAAGAAAATTAGAATAGACAAATGAAAAGAGCTGAATAATTATTTTATTCAGCTCTGTATTATTTAATTAATATTATTCCATCATAGCAACTAATTTTTTGTTTAAAGCTAATAAGATTAATCCTATTACAATTGAAACTACAGCTATTCCACCGAATATTTCTAAGTGGCCTAAAGTTTCAGTATATGCTGCTATAACTCCTGCTAGTTTATTAGCAACGAAACTACTTAATAACCATACACCCATTAAGAATGATGCAAGTTTAGCTGGTGCTAATGAACTTACCATTGAAAGTCCTACTGGTGATAAACAAAGTTCTCCCATAGTATGAAGATAGTAAGCTCCTACTAACCATAACATGTTAGCTTTTATTGCAGTGTCTTCTACGTTTCCGCCTCTTTGCATAACAGCTCCTACCATTAATAAGAAACCAATACCTAACATTATCATACCTATTGCCATTTTTGTAGGGATACTTAAATCACCTTTTTCTCTACTAGCTAGCTTAAGCCATAATTTTGATACAGGTATTCCGAATAATACTATAAATAATGGGTTTAGTGATTGGAACCATGAAACTGGCATTTCCCATCCACCAACTCTTCTATTTACATAATCTTGAGTATAAATAGTAAGTGAACTTCCTGCTTGCTCAAAGCCTGTCCAAAAAACAACAACGAAAGCTGTTAGTATACATATAACAATAGTTCTATTTTTTTCTTGTTTAGTTAAAGGCTTGTTTGCTTCTTTTTTATCTGCATTATTTTTAGCTTTATTTACTGATTTTTTACCAATATCTCCAAGATATTTTTGTGATAATAATGTGAATATGATTTGTCCAAAAATCATACCAAGACCAGCAGCTAAGAAACCATATCTAAATCCATAATGTATAATTTCACCTGCTTGTTTTGTTGCCATTAAGTTTTCAGCTAAAGTACCACATATAAGAGGAGCTAAAAATGATCCTACGTTTATTCCCATATAGAAAATAGTAAACGCTGCATCTTTTCTTTTATCTCCTTCTGGATATAATTGTCCAACTAATGTTGAAATATTTGGTTTAAAGAAACCATTACCAACTATAAGTAAAAATAGTCCTGTATATAATGCCATCATACTTTGATGTGAAAATAAAGTTAATTGACCAATAGCTATTATAATTCCACCAATGGTAATAGCTTTTCTTTGACCAATATATCTATCTGAAATATATCCACCAATTATTGGAGTAAGGTATACAAGTGCTGTAAAAGTACCATACATATTTAATGCTGATGCTTTATCAACGCCAAGACCACCTCTTATAAATTCTGTAGTTAGATACATTACAAGTAAAGCTCTCATACCATAGTAACTAAATCTTTCCCACATTTCAGTACAAAATAACAAATATAATCCTGGTGGGTGTTTCATCTTGCCAGTTTTGTTATTTGAAACTTCATTGATCATGTCTTCGTTTGATTGTCTAAGTTCCATAATTAACCACTTCTTTCATTCATTTTTTTATATAGTTTATTTTCTATTATTGTAATTTTATCAGTAATTTTGATATTTTACAAGTGAAAAATTGCATTTTTATGAACATATACATTATTTTTTAAATTTCTGATGTGTAAACTTATACATAAAAATACATAAAAAATACTTATTTTAACACATATCCTTCATTTAAATAAAATAATGCAACTATTTATTCAATTGTAGCTATGCAATGATTTGAAATCACTTTTAATAACAACTTTGCCATTAAATAATAGTCAAATACATTAAAAAAATACAATTATATTATAATTATTCATTTTTATGCATTGTAAATGTTAATATGTAAGTAATGATAAAAGATATCGTTTCCGTCTTTTGTGTTTAAATTCAATTTTTTCTGTTTAAAGTTTTTTAAAAAATAGCAAATTAAAAGACTGAAAATTTCAATAAATCAATATTTTTTTGATAAAAAACCCCTAATAAACAATGTTTGTTTAAATAATATTCATATGTATCTATTATGGTTAAAAATGTAATAAATTAAATTAAAATGAAATAAAATATAAATGAATTTAAGTATTATTTTATAATAGTATAAAAATACAAATACAGATATTAAATAAAATTTTTATAAAAAAAGGTTTCAACATTAAAATATTAAATGTCAAAACCTTTTAAATTTTGAGTGTTTATTTAGTTGATTATAATGTTGCTTCTTAAAGTTTCTTTATTATATCTGAGTAGAGTATTTTTATCACTGTTGTAATTTTTAATATACATTTCTGTACTTATTTTTCCAGAGTTAATTAAATTTTGTTTAGTATCGGAGTATATATGAAAATCTACAGTTGATACATTAAATGAATCTATAAAAATTGTCCTATCTTTGTCTTGTTGAGTTAGATAGGTATTTTCTTGATTTTCCATCAGAGTTGCAATAAGGTTCCATGAAAAATTAAAAAATGAATTGATTTTATAATTTTGGGGTATAGCTGTATCTGTAAATATATCTAAATTTTCTTTATTAATTAATCTGAATCCTAAGGTTTCCTTATTATATACATACATAATATTTTCATTTTGTTTTTTTAATTTTTTATAATAACTTGGAATTAAATAATGTTGTGCATCATGTACATATTTTATGTTATCAAATAGCCTTATTGGATAATTAGACAGAACGCCTCCATCTATATAGTAATAATGGTCTCTTTTAATGGATTTAAAAATTAGAGGGATTGACATGGAAATACGAATAGCATCTTTAATAGGCATATTTTCACAGAATTTATCTTCAGTAGAGAATGTTTCTACTAAATGAGTTGATAGATTTGTTCCTTGAAAAAACATGTCTTTAAATTCAGGATTACTTTTAATATCTTTAAACGTAGAATTTTTATTGTTAGTTTTTTTATAAATGATTCTTTCTATCCATTTAAGAAAAGTATTACCCTTAAACCATCCATAACCGTTGAAAAATAATCTATAAAGATTTCTAATTATTCCAATATCATTATCTAAAAAATCTTTAAAATCTAAATCATTTAACTCATCTCTAATTTCGTTAACGGTATATCCTAAACCCACTAAAAGGGCAATAATAGCTCCAGCAGATGTTCCGCCAACTCGCTTAATATTTTTAAGTATCCCTTCACTTTCTAACACTTCTAAGGCACCTACATATGCAATGCCTTTAACACCACCGCCCTCAAAAACAAGATTTTTAAAGTGATAACCCATAACATCACCTCCTTTAAATTAAAATATAATTTGTAAATTTCATCTAGAAATTAAAAAAATACATATATTTTAAGTTTATGGAATAGGAATACAAAATGTTCATGAATTGTAATTAAAGTGTATTTGAATAAGTTATAGAAAATAAGTTAGAAATTATAATAAGGGGAAAAACTGGGCCAGTCCAGTTTTTTAAAAATTAAAGTGGAGTAAATTTCGGTTTGAGAGAAAATCTAAGCAGAAGTTAATAACAAAGTGTGGCACCGTAACAAATGGGACAGGCACGACAAAGGTAGCTCCATAAAATAAAAATAAGCTCTTTAAATTTAGTTACCACAAATAAAAAAAGGTTAGCCAGTCCCTGAGATAGTTAAGAGTTAATAAGTAATAGTTAAGAGTTGAGGTAAAAACTGGATTAAATCCAGTTTCTTTTTAATTTAATAGAGTAAAATCTAAATTTAGGATATAAAATTAAGCTAAGATTATTATTTAAATGTAGCACCGTAACAAGAAGGACAGGTTCACTTAGGTTTTACCACCATAAAAAATTTTAATACTCAATAAAATAGGCTAGATAAAATAAAATAGCAAGCAAAGAACCAGTACTTGATCTACAAAGTAGCGTAGTTGTTAGGGACTGGCTTTGATTTATTAGTTAAAAAATATAAAATTAGGAGAGTATCAAATTTTAACGAAGAAAATAAACTTATCGCCCCTGTCCCATTTGTGATGGAAGAAAAATTGTGATAAATTGCTTGTTTAGGAGTTTTAGATAGCTCTTTAGAAATTAACAATGGACAAAGGACAATTTGAAAAATTAAGAATTAGGAATTAATAATTATGAATTAAGGAGGAAACTGGGCTACCAGTTTCTTTAAATTTAAGATAGTAAAATTTCAGTTTAAGATATAAAACCAAACAAAAGCTATATTCAAAGTCTACCGCCGTAACAAGAAGGACAGGCGTACCAAAGTATGTTTTCCATGATTTGTTTTTTCAGTGAAATCAAAAGTTTAGTAACAAAATTTATAGAAATCGAAGCCGGTCCTAGAAAACGTTCAGCATAACTAAGAGTAAAGTAATTAGTAATAACCATAACTATAAAACCAAGGTATCAGGTACTGGTTCTTTGCTTATTAAGTTATGGGAATACAGCATTTGTGGAATCTACAGTTTCATCGAAGAAAATAGAAACAAATGAACCTGTACCTTTTGTGATGGAGGTAGAATTATGAATTGTTGCTTTTTAGAGTTTTAGTAAAAATTAAATTAAAAATATGGTTAATATTAAATAGTTTTTGATTTTAATGTTGATACATGAAAAGTTTTATATTATTAAAGATTATAATAAAAATTAAAAATAGAATATAGAAAAATATTAATAATTTTTAGAGTAAATATTAATATAATAAAAATTAAAAAATCAGATAAAAATAAGTTGAGACAAAGGTGTTAATAAAGTAAAAACAGTTTATATATAATAATATGTTTTTAAGTATCTAAAAAATAATAGATTTCATAATGGATATAGACTGAAAGAAATTACAACAAATGAAGAACTTACAGATGTTGAGGAAATTCATTTTATAGAAATACCTAAGTTGAATGATGAGAATGATGAAAAAGATATGCTTGTAGCATGGACTGAGTTTTTGAAAGATCCTGAAAGTGAAAAAGTTCGTAATTTAGAAATGACAGTAAAAGAGATAAGGGAAGCAAAAGATAGTCTTATAAGAATGAGTAATGATAAAAAACAAAGAGAGCTTTATGAAATGAGAGAAAAAATATTAAAAGATAGAGTTAGCGCACTTAATACAGCTAAAACTCAAGGGGAGAATGAAAAAGCATTAGAAATCATTAAGAATTCTTTAAATCAGGGATTAAGTATAGATATCATTTCTAAAATTACAGGTAAAACTATTGAAGAAATAAATGAGATTAAGGACTTAATTTAAGAATAATAGTTTAAGAATAGTTATGTTTAGCATTATAAAAAAACTTGTTTTTTACTATTACATGGGTTATACTAAAATATGTATAATTAATAATTAATAATTAATAATAAAAGAAAATTAAATATAGGAGGTAACTGTATGAAAAAGTTATTTACAGTTGTGATAATAACTATATTAATATGTATATCTATTAATATTAGGTTTATAATCCTTATTATAGCTTATTAAACTATAATAAGGCCTAAAACATTATTATGTTTTAGGTTCACCGTAAATAACATAAATATTAAAAATTGCAGTGAAACCTCTAAAATATAGAAGCAGCTCTAAAATAGGGCTGCTTTTTAGTCCTTTAGTAATTAAAAATATGTTTAATTATAGAAAATAAGTTATATATTTACTATGTATTTGGTTTTAATGTTAAATATGTAAGATGTTATTGTGAAAATAAGGTTATATTTAGTTTGTGAGCAGATATAGAAAATAATTAAAGCGAATAAAAGGTGATTTAGGGACATTAAAAAAGTTATAAATATTAAAAATAGCATTGAAAAGGTAGAATTTTAAAGCTTGAGGGCAGTAACATAAATATTAAAATAAAAGTTGAAAAGAAATATTTAATATGTAAGTAACTTTTTATAGTAAATGTTGGTATAATAAGAATTGTAGTAATAGATTTAACATAAAAAATAGCTTTAAATAGATTATTATAATCATACAAAACTAAGGCAACTTGATGTACAGGTCAGATTTTAAAAATATTTATACATTTTTTAGGTAGGTTAAGTTTTACAGTTAAATTTATATGAAAATGTTTATAAGAGTAAATTTATAGTCATAGTATTAAAATATATATACTAAATTATATTGAGTTCAAAATTCTATAAATATTAAAAACATTGAACAGAGAGGAGATATAATTTTTATGAGAAGAATTAAGGATTTTAAAATCCATAATGTAAAAAATGTAATATCCTTAGCTATGTTTGGAAGTTATAATACAAAATATTGGATTGAAGGTAAGAGTGATATTGATATATTAGTTTTAATGAAAAATAGGGAAGATGTAATGGATGAGTTTGATTTAGAAGATGATTTAATTCCTGAATTAGAAAAATACTTTCAGTATAATAAAATTCATTTAACATTTTTAACAACAAGAGATTTCGATAGTATTTTTGCAAGACAATATTTAGATAGTGATGATAAATTAATAGTAGATGAATTAAGTGAAATAGACTTTAGATTGTATATAAATAAATATTTAAGAAATGAAAAATGGATAAAAAAAGATAGATAATAAATAAAAAATAGTAGAGGAGTATTAAAATGTCAGCAGCTTATTATAAATATAAAAAGGAAAGTTTAACATTAAAATTTAATATGGCAAAAGATACATTACATTTAATAAAAGATGCTACGGAACAATATAAAAATGGACAGTCAGTACATCTTAAGAGAGCTATAATTGGATATTTTCAAGATTTTTCTGAGTATATAATTGATATGAGTGAGACATATCTTGTTATGACAAACAATTATATAGATGGTTGCAGTGGGTTAGAGCTAATAAAAAAATGGAGTTTATATGGATTTATAGATGAAAAATTAAGTAGAATTTTAGTGGCGTTGGTAAGATTAAGAAATAGATATACTCATGACTATTATAAAAGAGAACGAGTTGAAGAAGATATTTTAGATTATTGTATTAATAAAATAGCTTTTTTAGAAATATTTCTTGAAGTAAGTAATGAAAAAATAAAATTATCTATGATAGAAGAAGAGTAAAAATTAGAAAACATACATAATAAAACTCTTGATATTAAAGTTAATGATTTTAATATCAAGAGTTTTATTATTATAAACGATTAATTAAGATTAAATTTTTAAAATAATTTAATTTATTATGACACTTATGTTAATATAAATATGGTAAATGATACAAGAAAAATTATAAATTTAGTAAAAATTAAAGTTGGAGAATAGTATGAAAAAAAGTAGAGATTTATTGTTAATAAGGTATATAACGATTTTTATATTAATGTTTCAGTTATTTATAAAGGGAGAAAATAGAAGTATTATATGCCTAGTTTTTATTTTAATGTTCATTATAAATAATCATTTAAGGATGTTTTATTTAGAAAAAGAGTTTAGTGTTATTATTTCAATAATAGTAGAATTATTAGTTATACCTATTGCTCAAATGAAATTTGGAGGAATTATTGCTTTTTATTTGGTTGGAGTATCTATAGATTTATTTACTTTAAAGAATAAAGTATTTAAATACATTTTAGGTACAATAGTTTTATTAATGGAAATTTTGATAAAGGGTAATAAAAATATTGAACAGATTATCATATATTTTATTTTGTTTAGTACATTTTTGATACTTTTAAATTATATATCAAAAATTTATAGTACAAAAATAGAAGCTCAACATCTTTATGATAAGCTTAGAATTTCAGAAGAAAAGCTTATAAAAGCTAATAATGAATTAGAAGCGTGTGTATATTCTATTGAAGAACTTACTTTATTAAAAGAAAGAAACAGAATATCAAGAGAAATTCATGATAGTGTTGGACATGCATTATCTACAGCTATGATTCAATTATCTGCAATGGAAGCTGTATCTCAAAAAGAAAATAGTAAAGTGAAAGATATGGCAAAGAATTTAAGATTATTTATTAACGAAAGTTTTAAAGATGTTAAAAGGGCAGTAAATGAGCTTAAGCCAGATGAATATGATGATTATCAAGGTATTTTAAGAATTAAAGAGGTATGCAATAACTTTGAGAAAATGTCAGGTATTCAAGTTAAAACAATTATATCAAAAGGGGACTGGAATCTGTCTACAAAACAAGCTAATCATTTATATAGGGTAACTCAAGAGGTATTATCAAATTCATTAAGGCATGGTAAGGCAAAAATGGTGAAAGTTATTATGAATTTTACTAAAGATGAATTTATAATATCATTTAAGGACAATGGAATAGGAACATCAAAGATTGAAGAAAGTGGAGTTGGTCTTAAAAGTATTAGAGAAAGAGCTGAAGAAATAGAAGGAGTTGTAGATATAAAATCAAGTTATGGAAATGGTTTTTTTGTTAAAATTACAGTTCCAAGGGAAGAGGAGAGGTAAAAATGGACAAAATTAAACTTTTAATTGTAGATGATGAAAAATTAATAAGAGAAGGTTTAAAAGTAATGCTTTCTACATTTGATGATATTGAAGTTGTTGGTATGGCTGAAAACGGTTATAAAGCTTTAGAAATTTGTAAAAATACAGATGTAGACGTTGTCCTTATGGATATAAGGATGAAAGAGTGTGATGGCGTTATGGGAACAAGGCTTATTAAAGAGCAGTTTGCAAAAATAAAGGTAATAATTCTGACTACATTTAAAGATAAAGAGTATATTCAAGAAGCATTAAAATATGGAGCTTTTGGATATATGCTTAAAGATAGTTCACATGATGTTATTTATGATGGAATAAAGACAGCATATAAGGGTAATATGGTAGTTCATCCTGATGTAGCAATAGAAATGATAGGAATTAGTACAGTAATTAAAAAAGATATACATAAATATAATCTTATAGAAAAAGAGATAAAAATAATTAAAGCAATTGCTGGTGGATTAAGTAATAAAGAAATTGCAGAAGAATTATTTTTATCAGAAGGAACAATAAAAAATAATATTACAAACATACTTTCTAAATTGGATCTTAGAGATAGAACTCAAATTGCTATTTTTGCTTTTAAAAATGGAATAGTGACTTAAGTCATGTGTTTTAGTGACTTTAAGTTATAGTTGTCCCCTTAGTAATGCCTTATTATAAGATTAAGGAATTACTTAAGGGGGTTTTTTTATGAGTATTATAAAAGTAAAAAACGTAACAAAAAGATTTAATGATAAATTAGTTTTAGACAATATCAATTATGAAGTAAAAGAAGGAGAGATATTTGGTTTTATCGGTCCAAATGGTGCAGGAAAGTCAACATTAATAAATATAATGACTGGCCTATTAACTCCAGATAGTGGAACTATTGAAGTATGTGGATATGATATTTTAAAGGAGCCAATTAAGGCTAAAAAGTGTATAGGGTATGTTCCACAAGAATTAGCTTTAATGGAGGAGCTTAATGCTTTAACCAATTTAGAGTTTTTTGGAGCATTATATGGTCTTAAAGGTAAACTTTTAAAAGAAAGAATAGAAGAAGTTCTTAAAATAACAGGCTTAGAAGAAAAGAAAAAACAAAAAGTAAAAAAATATTCAGGTGGTATGAAAAGGAGATTAAATCTAGCAGTGTCTATTTTACACCATCCTAAGGTTTTAATTTTAGATGAACCTACAGTTGGAGTAGATCCACAATCGAGAAATCATATATTTTCTTTTATAAAAAATATATGTAAGGAATGGGGAACAACTGTAATATATACTTCGCACTATATGGAAGAGATTGAGGAGCTTTGCAAGAATGTATTCATAATTGATTTAGGAAAAGAAATAGCGTATGGATGTAAGAATGAGATTAAATCAGCTGTATTTTCTAATAACAAAGTTATGATTGAGGCAGAAGATGTAAGTGGCGAAATAATTATGAAGTTAAGCAAAGTAGATGGAGTTATAAAGGTATCTGATAAAGATGGAATTATTACTTTAGTTATTAATTTAGATTTTAAACTTGCAAATGTACTTGCATTATTAGAAAAACAAAATATAAATATAAAGAAAATTAGTTATGAAGAAGTAAAGCTTGAAGATGTATTTTTATCATTAACAGGTAAAACATTAAGAGATTAGAGGTGTTAATTAGATGAAGCTGTTTTATTATATAAAAACTACGCTAAAAAGTATGATTGCAAATGGCAGTGTAACAATATTATATTTTATATTGTTTCCTATTGTTCTTGCAACTTTTATGGGGTTTGTACAAAATACTAACAATGATAATCCGTTAAAGTTAAAACCTGTAGATGCCCAAATAATTGATAAAGATAATAGTGATGTGTCAAAAGGGCTTATAGAATTATTAAATAGCAAGGAAATGAAAGATATTGTAAATACTGTAGAAACAAAACCAGAGGTTGAAATAATAATAGATAAAGGCTATGAAAATAATATTTTATCTTTAAATAAAGGAAGTATAACTATAAATAAAAAAGTAGAAGAAAAAGGTTTAGTTACAAATACGTTAAAGTCTATCCTAGATAAATATCATCAAAATTTATATGTAGAATTATCAGGTAAAGACAAGGAAAGTTTAAATAAGATAATAGATGAATCAATAATAGAAAGCATAATAATAGATACACCTAAAGAAAGCAATTCCTATGAAAAAATGGCAGCATCTATGATTGGATTTGTAATAATTATGCAGGCATATACATTAATCCAAAGTGGGTATGCAGATGTAAGTATTAATTTAGGAAAAAGAATAGGTGCAACACCAATAAGTGAGATAGAATATTTTTTTATTGAATATGTAGCGTCATTAGTATATGTATTTATTATACTTAGCATATATGTTATGTTCTTTAGAATGTTACGTATAAGTTTTTTAGGGAATTTTGCACATCTTATTATATTAATACTAGTTGGAACTATATTATCAGCATCAATATCTAAATGTATATCAACTTTATTTGGTGCCAAATATGGAAAAATAGTAGGAACACTGATATTTATGTTACCGATAATTGGAGGAGAATTATTTGGAATAAAAGCAAATAAAGCTGGGATTGTTGCACCAACACACTATTTAAACAATGCATTTTCTTTATATAATTTAAATGGAAATTTGCAAGGATGTGGTAAATGGTTAGCAGTTACATTGATAGGTTCAATTATTATGATTTTAATTGCTATAGTAAAGATAATTTTTCATGGGAGGAAAAAGAGATGCAGTTAATAAGATTAGTATTAATTAATATTAAAAGACAACTTAAAAATCCTTTTATGGTAGTAATGACGGCAATAGCTCCTATTTTTATAATTATGTCTATATATGGAATGGTTTTCACAAATACAGGCGATAATGAAGTTAGAGGAAACATAGGAGTTATAGATAAAAGTAATTCAGAGTATTCTAGTAATATTATTGCAAAATTAAATGAAAAATATAGTGTTGATATATTAAATGGAGAAGTGTCAGATAATATTAATTTAATTCGTGATAATAAATTAGGTGGAATTTATGTTATAGAAAAAGATTTTAAAGAGATATTAGAAGGTGGTAGCGTTCCCAAAATTAAGTTTTATGTTAAAGAAAAAACTAACGGAACAATAATGTCAGAAAATATTATAACTGATTATATAAATAGTATTTTACAAGAAGATATTAGTAAAGGATTAAGTACCAATGCCATTGAAACCATTATTAAAGAAAATGATATAACGGATAAATCAGAATATAGGATGATTATATCAATGCTATGTTATTTTATGATGATTGGTGGTTCTATTATTACAGAAGAAATTATTAACCTTAAAGATCAAAATGTATTAAAAAGAGCTGTATCAACAGGTAATTCAGATAGAATAATACTTGGAAGTTTATTTTTATCAACATTTATAATTCAAGGTCTGTTAAGTAGTATAGCATTTTCAATATTAATATTTTTATTAAGAATTTCAAACTATAATGTAATGCAAGGAATTTTTGTTATATTCTTAGGCAGTTTAATTACAACATCTATAATATTAGCTGTAACAAGGTGGATTAAAAATAAAACTTTAGCAAGCTTATTTTTAGTCGTTTTTGGATTAATATCATTTGGAATAGGAATCGTTAGTTCACAGATGGAATCTTTAGAAAATGTTCCTATAATGTTAACAAGAATAAGTGCATTTTCTCCATTTACATGGTTAATTAAAATATTAGATACAGGTGAAATTATAATACCAAGCTTTATTATAATTTTAATGGCAGTAGTATTTTTTACAGCAGGTAGTTTTAGATTAAGGGAATTTGTTAAAAATTAGTTTTGATTTATAAAATATTTATAAAAAAACTATAGAATATTTTAAAGTATGAATTAAAGAAACTCCTCTTAGGGGTTTCTTTAGTTTTTGAGAGATTTAATAACAAAATCTATGATATTATAATATTTGTAAATATTTTTCATGGTAAATGTTGATATAATGGTAATGTTATAAAATTAATAATTTTATTTAAAAATAATATTTATTGAGGTGTTAATATGAGTTTTTTTATTGAATTCATATATGAAGATAATTTGATATTTGAAAGAATTTCAAAGTTAATCAGTTATGTAAAGAAGAAAAAGGATTTAAATAAATTAGATTGTGATGATCCAACAATATTAGACTTTTATAATAAGGATGAATTAAATTATTTTTGGTGGCCAACGGAACAGGAAATAAAAGATTTTTGGGAATTGTATTACTCAACTCCAGAAGAAAGTAGATATTTACATCTTATTGATAAACCATGGGATTTTGAATCAGTAATTGATGCAATAACAACAGGAGAATATGAGATTATAGGCTGTGAAATTGGTGAAAACGGAATTGGGAGATTGTGTTTTGAGCCATGGTCATATCCTTATGGAGGTACTGAACCTTTAGAACAGCTAATTAAACCTTTTGATATTAAAATTATTAGAGTGTATAAATAAAATGTGTAAAAAATTAAAGAACAAAAAATCGTTCATAAGATATGAGGGAATTTAGTTCACAATCATAGAATTTTAGGTAATGGTGGTCTACTCCATTGGAGCATCTAAACCTGTTATTAAATGTTATATTAAAAGTTAGTGGGAGATTGGGAGTTTATATATATGAAAAGACTAAAGATAAAATAAGGAGAGTATGATATGATTATTAATTGTAAAAATTGTAAAGCATCTATTAGTGAAGGTTCTAAGTTTTGTTGTAATTGTGGAGTTAAAATAGAGCAAAATGTTATTAAAAAAAATGATGAAATACTTAAGTCTTGTGATGCTAATAGAGGGTTTACTAGAGGAGAGCTATATGCTTATAGTGACCGAATAGAGTTTGTAAGCAAAAAGGTAATAAAAAAAATGTACTACTCTAATTTAAGAAAAGTAAAAAAAAGCCTTGGAAATATTGATTTAGAAACTATAGAGGATGAATATGAAGTTTTAGTGGTAAAAGATAGTGTTGATGAATGGGTACAATTTATTAATGAGCGAATGGCAAATGGTTACTGTAAAATTAAGAAGTTTTTAAAAGAAAAAGATGGTAAGGTTCATATTGTTATGATAAATAATAAAAATCAATTTTCAAATGAAGAATTAGAGTGCGCAAATAAGTATACAAATGAAATAGATAGCATAGTAAGTTCTATGCAAGATGATGGATACGAAATAATTGATGTGAACTATCAAGTAATAAAAGGTTCATATGGTCTTTCTGAAAATGATTATTACCGAACTTTAATAATGTATAAGTAAAAAAATATAAATAGATTTGTCACGTATATGTACCTGATTTAGTAGAAAATTATAATTCAGATGCATTAAGGTACTTTTTCTTAATAAATTCACCAGAAAAAAGAGACACTGATTTTTCGTGGCAAGAATTTGTAAATAGTAACAATGGTGAATTATTAGGTGCATATGGTAATTTAGCAAATAGAACTTTAGTTTTCGTAAAGAAGTACTTTAATAATACTATTCCTTCAGGAAATATTGATTATAATATAAATAAAAAAATTAAATATTTATACGATTCAGTTGGAAATCATATAGAAAATGGAAATTTTAAAATAGCAGTTGAAGAAATTTTTAGTTTTATAAGAAGTATCAACAAATATTTTGATGAGAAAACACCATGGATTACTATTAATTCTGATTTAGATGAATGTAAAACAACAATATATAATTGATTATATTCAATAATAAGGCATATGAAAAGAAATAAGCGGTCAAAGATTCGAAGCATGTTTGTCATGAGACAAGGAGATGAAATCCAGTCATAGTAGGGCTATGGCTGGATTTTGTCGACGAAGTATTCATGGCAAATAGGCGAGAATACTGGCTTATTATTTATTTGATTATGCCTAAACATAGCTAACTTACTAAATCCATTTTTACCTGAATCATCACAAAAGATTAAAAAATGGTTAGATGTTGAAGGAGATAAGTGGCAAAATATTGAACTTATATCAGGTAAAGAAATTAAAGATTTTCATATATTATTTGAAAGACTTGATAAAAAGGTAATAGATAAGGAAAAAGAAAAGTTAATAAAATAATAAAGATATTATAAAGTGGTTATGTGAGGGTGTTATGATTTATGATGAGAATGAAATGAAAAGTTTAATAAGCAATATTGTTGAAAATAAAAATATTAAAATTACTCCCATTGGAAATCATGAAATAAAAAGAAACTTAGTTTATATAATTCATGAAAATGATAAGAAATATGTATTTAAAATGTATTTTAATCATGGGAAAAGTATAAGAGAAACAAACTCATTACAAATACTGAAAGACAGTAATGTTAAAGTACCTAAATTAATAAAAACAGGAAATTATCATGGTTATGATTGGGTTATTATGGAGTATATAAGTGGAGAAACTTTAGATAATGTTATTATGAAAATTAATGATGAAAATAAAAAACTTATATTTAAAGAGATGGGTGAAACATTAGGGAAAATACATTCATTTAAAATTTTTGATTATGCTGTCACATGGGATAAGACAATAACATCCCAAGAATTTGAAGATTATAAATTCAAAAAGTTAAACAAAAATATAATAGAAATAGAAAGTCAGAATTTGCCTGATAAAGATATCTTATATAAAGCTATAAAAATTCTTAAAGGCAATTATAATAAAATAATTAATAAAAATGAATTTAGGTTTACTCATAATGATTTTGAAGGAAGAAATATATTAGTTGAAAATATAGATGGTGAGTATAAAATTAATGCTTTAATAGATTTTGAACATAGCTATCCTGATAACTACGAAAATGATTTAGCTAATCTTTATTTTAAGTATTTTATTAAAAATAAGGAATATGAAAAATGTTTTATTGATGGGTATAAATCATATATGAATATAAAAGAAGATTTTTATAAGAATATAAAATATTTCTTAATAGCTATGGTTATTGAGCATTGCAGTTGGTCATTTGCTAAAGCAAATGACTATTATACAGAAAATATTGAATTTTTAAAAAAGTTACTTTGAATTTATAAAATTTAGGATTAATATAAAGGTATGAATATGTGAAAATATAGTGTTAAGAAATATATTTTCATAGTTTAAAAGTATTTAAGATATAAAGTTTTATAGGAATATAGGGGGAGTTATGAGTAAAAAATTGTTTAATGATAATTGTGAGAAAAGAATTAAGTTGGCAAAAGAAATAGCAAGCAAGTGTCCAATAAAATATGGAAAAGAAATAGTTATTGTAGGGTCTGTGTCTAGAAATCTTGCTGATGAGGATTCTGATGTTGAGATAGAATTTTTAACTGATGAAAAGGTAGAAGAAGAAACTATAATAAATTGGATTAAAGAACTTGGAGGAACAGATTTATATCCCTATGGAATGCCACTTTGGGATGGTTCTACATGGATAATATTTAAATATAACGGATATTGGATTGAAGCTGGGTGGCAGAAGATAGAAAATATGAAAACAAATTTAGAACTTATACTTGATGGAAAAGTAAATAGTCATGAAAAATTATTATTAGCATCAACATTTAAAAATGCAATTTTTGTAAGAGATAATAATAATCTGAAATTTTTACAAGAAAAATTAAAAAATTATCCAATTAAACTTGCAAAAGACATTATATTAGAAACTATAAAACCATGGACAGTAGGATTAGCTATAGAATCTAGAAAAATGCTAGCAAAGCGAGATGATAAAATACCATTTTTGCAAAGGATGATACCAGACATTCAAAGAATTCTAAGGGTGCTGTATGCAGTAAACAATCAGTGGGAACCAGATTGGAAGTGGACAAAACATATAGTGGAAGACTTAAAAATTAAGCCGGAAAATTTAGAGAAAAGAATAGATTCAATTATATGTATAAATGAAAGTAAAACTAGTTTGGAAAATTGTTTTAATTTAATTAAAGATACATTAAATCTTATACCAAAAGAATATGAATTAGATGATGTAACTGATGAAATATTAAAATTAATTTATAGGGTTTAAATCATAGTAAGGAAGAGATTTTTTAAAATCTTTGAAAGAGGTGAATTTTATTATGATACACAAATTAAGTAAATACTCGGTGCAGTTAATATAATCTGATAGCAGATTGTGCCGAGAGAATAATATATTTGTTATCAGTTAACTGCACTGCTTTTCTAATTAAATTATTATATTATGAAAAGGAGTAGTTAAATGAATAGAGAACAATTAAAAAACTATTTAAAAAATGAGGAAAATCAAGTATTTCAAGGATGGGATTTTTCATATATCAATGGTAGATGGGATGGAGAGTGTATACCATGGGATTATGAAAAAATTTTATTATCCTATTTAAAAGAAGAATATAAACTTTTAGATATGGGAACAGGTGGCGGAGAATTCCTACTTACTTTAAATCATCCATTTAGTAATACAGCTATAACAGAGTCATACCCACCTAATGTTGCAATTTGTAAGGAAAAATTACAACCACTTGGAATAACAGTTAAACAGGTGTTTGATGATTGTAAATTGCCATTTGAGGATTCTTCTTTCGATATAATAATTAACAGACATGAATCCTTTGATGTTGGTGAAATTAAACGAATATTAAAGGTAGGTGGATATTTTATTACTCAACAAGTGGGGGCAAAAAATGATGTTGATTTATCAGAAAAAGTAATTAATAATTTTAAACCATTATATCCTAATAATAATTTGAAAAATAATATTAAAGCTTTTGAAGATAAAGGATTTGAGATTATTAAATCAGAAGAATCATTTACACCAATACGTTTTTACGATACAGGTGCATTAGTATATTTTGCAAAGATAATAGAATGGGAGTTCCCAAATTTTTCTGTTGATAATTGCTTTGAAAACTTATGTAAGATAGATAAAGAAATAAAGGAAGTTGGATATATAGAAGGAACAGAACATAGATTTCTTCTTGTAGCTAAAAAAATATAAGGTTATAGTAAAAAATTGCTACAGATATATTTACTTTAACTTTAAAATATTAAGATAGGGTTGCAGAATAAAACTGCAACCTTATTTTTGGTTATAATTATTCAATTTTAAATCTATTTATATAATTATTATTAAAAAATTTATTGCTATTTGACAATATTTATGTATAATAAATAGAAATATTCAAAAAACATGGTGGATATGAAAATAATAAAGGGGGAATGGCGATGAAACATACAGGTACTGTTTTACTAGAAACTGATAGACTTATTTTAAGAAAATTTGAATATAGGGATTCAATTGATATGTTCAAAAATTGGGGAAGTGATGATAAGGTAACAAAGTATTTATCTTGGCAAACCCATAGGAATATTAAAGATTCAGAAGAAATTGTTAATTTATGGATATCTAAATATGAAGATATAAGTGATTATAATTGGGTAATAGAACTGAAGGACATTAAGGAAGCAATTGGAAATATATCAATTGTTAAATTAGAAGATGCCAATGAGGCTTGTGAAATTGGTTATTGTATTTCAAGTCAATATTGGAATAAAGGTATTACAACAGAAGCCTTTAAAGCAATAATAAAATATCTATTTGAAGAAGTTGGAATGAATAGAATTTGTGCCAAACATGATATAGATAATGTGGCATCAGGAAAAGTAATGCAAAAATGTGGAATGACTTATGAGGGAACATTAAGAGAAGTTCAAATTAGAAATAATAGATATTCTAGTTTAGCGGTTTATTCGATTTTAAAAAGAGAGTGGAAAAATTAATTAAAAATAAAGTTAAGTTAGTAAAAATACCGTTATAACTTTCAATTATTTAACGGTATTTTTAGTGTTTTTATGGCTTTAAAGTATATAAAAATATTTTTAAAAGGTTATTGAATAATTTTTAAAGGTAGGCTTGTTTCCCTATATGTTTAATGATATAATTTTATTTTTATTACTCCTTTTTATGTAAAAGGAGCTTTGTTTTTTTATAATTATATTATACATAAGATAAAAAGATAATTTAGAAATTAATTTCTATTATCTGAGAGGAGAAAGATAGTTAATGAGCAGATCAACTATTACAGCTATTAGTGTAGGAATATTTTCAGGCTTATGGGCATGGATAAGCGATTCTATGGGGCTAATAGGTTGGATTGGGTTTATAGGATGTACAAGCTATTTTGCATCTGGTGGAAATTTTAATGGATTTAAAAAATCTATTTTTGCAAATCTTAGTGGAGTACTTTGGGCAATGGCAATTATGATATGTTCATCTTATTTTGTTAGTTCATATTGGGGATATTTCTTTACTGGATTCTTTTCTTTTGTAATGTGTATACAAGCAAAATCTAAAAAATTAGAGTTTATACCAGGAGCCTTTTGTGGATGTTGTTGCACTTTTGCTACATCGGGAAATTGGAAGGCTGTAATACCAGCTTTATTATGTGGAGCAGTACTAGGGTATGTTTCAGATATGGTTGGATTTTATATACATAATTTACTAGCAAAACAACAGGGGAATATTTAATACATATAAATTTATATTAATTTTAAAAGTCATAATTTATTTATGACTTTTTGTTTTGGAAATAATAAAGTAATTAAAAATTAACTATAGGGTTCCAAGTTGACTTTTAAAATTATCCATTCCAGAACTTGGATACCCCAAATAGTGAGACATGCTCTGAATCACTTGGAACTCAACACTACATCTTGTATGAAAATATTTTAAAGTTATTGAATAAATTTAAATTTGAGCTTGTTTCCTTATAATTATGGATAACATACTTGAAAAATGATATTATTGAATCAGGAAATATTTTACTTAGGAGGCATAAGATGAAATATAAAACAGCGGTTATAATACAATGTATTATTTCTATTTTTTCAATATTAGTATGCATTGTATATTTTACAAGAAATATTAAAGTACCCGGTTTAATACCAGGATTATGCAGTATTGTAATGTTAAGTTTAATATATACATCAAAACAACAATTTAACAGTGGAAAGATAAGTAAAAAATACTGGATATTAATACTTTGTACATGCTCATTAGCAGCTATATTTAATTTTATAATAAGTATTGAACAGATTGTTAATTTTATAAAGTAAGATATCTAAATGTAGCACCGTAACAAATGGGACAGGCACGACCAATGTAGCTCCATAAAATAAAAAGAAGCTCTTAAAATTTAGTTGCTATAAGTAATGCACATTAGCCAGTCCCTCAGATAGTTAAGAGTTAATAGTTGAGGAGGAAACTGGAAATCAGTTTCTTTAAAATAAAGCAGCTTTACTGCGTAGTTGTTCGGGACTGGCTTTGATTTATTAGTTAAAAAATATAAAATTAGGAGAGCATCAAGTATTAGCGAAGAAAATAAATTTATCGTGCCTGTCCCATTTGTAATGGCGGCAAGTTTTGATTGATTGCTTATTTAGGTGTTTTATTTTTGTAGATTCAAAAATGTTTATATAAATTAAATTTCAAAGTTAAAGATATAAAACTAAACAAAAGCTATATTCAAAGTTCATAGCCGTAACAAGAAGGACAGGCGTATCGAAGGATATTTTCCGCAAGTTATTTTTTAAGTGAAATTGAAAGATTATCAATAAAATCTAAAGAAATCAAAGCCAGTCCTAAAATAGCAGCTCTGCTGCGTAGATGTTTGGGACCGACTTTGAGTAATATTGGAGAGAAATTAAAATTAACAAAAGCATCTAGACAAAAGTATAGTAAAGTAGCCAATTACGCGTCTGTCCCTCTTGTGATGGAGGTAGAACTTTAGATAATTGCTTACTTAGGTGTTTTACTTTTATAGATTTAAAAATGTTTATATAAATTAAATTTCAAAGTTAAAGACATAAAACTAAATTAAAGTTAAATTCAAAGTTCATAGCCGTAACAAGAAGGACAGGCGTATCGAAGGATATTTTCCGCAAGTTATTTTTTAAGTGAAATTGAAAGATTATCAATAAAATCTAAAGAAATCAAAGCCGGTCCTAAAATAGCAGCTTTGCTGCGTAAGTGTTCGGGACCGACTTTGAGTAATATTGGAGAAAAACTAAAATTAACAAAAGCATCTAGACAAAAGTATAGTAAAGTAGCCAATTACGCGTCTGTCCCTCTTGTGATGGAGGTGAAATTTTGCAAGATTGCTTGCTTGGATTTTTAAATAGCTCTTTAGAAATTAACAATGGACAAAGGACAAAGGACAATTGACAATGTTGGTTGAAACTGGACTACCAGTTTCTGTGAATTCATAGGGAATAAAGTTTAAGCTTGAGAGGTGGAATTATTCAAAGTTAAACTTAAGGTGTACAGCAGTAACAAGAAGGACAAGAGTACCAAAGTATGTTTTCCATGATTTATTTTGTTAGTGAAATCAAAAGTTTAGTAACAAAACTTATAGAAATCGAAGCCGGTCCTAGGAAATGTTAAGCATTACTAAGAGTAAAGCTATTAGTAATAACTACAACTCTTAACTATGCACTTTTAACTAAAAATATGTAATATGTTCAAAGCGTAGCACCGTAACAAATGGGACAGGCACGACCAATGTAGCTCCATAAAATAAAAAGAAGCTCTTAAAACTTAGTTGTCATAAGTAAGAAAAGGTTAGCCAGTCCCTAAAAAACCATAAACTTAGACAGGGGATAATTAAAATGAAAAGTAAAGTTATTAGTGTAATACAATGGATTATTTATAGTATTACAATAGTTACAGTTGTAGCTTATTTTTTAAAGAAAGTTATAATACCAGGTTTAATTCCTTTTTTAATAAGTATTTTAATGGTAAGTTTAATATACACATCAAGAAAACGTTTTAATAATGGAGAAATAAGTAAAAACAATTATATAGGTACAATTTCAGTAGAAATAATAGCATTTATTATATATATGATTATTTGTATTTCAGAAATCATTAGTGTTTTAAACTAAAAAATAATTACAATTATAGTTAGTTAAAAAGTTATGATGAAACTGAAATAAGTTTAAATTTTAACTTGGAAATATATACATGATGGAGGTTTATATGTTTAATTTTTTAAAGAAGAAAAGTAAAGAAAAAGAAATTCTAGGAGGTGATAAAAAGGAAAAAGAAAGTTTTGCTTTATATATGATATTCCCTAGCTCTTTTGTACTAGACAAGGAAAAAATAACTAAAAGGATAAATAGCATAGATAACTCTGTGGTTAACTTTGATATGATGTATGATTTAGATGGGAAAAATGGTTTATATTTTAATATAACAATTAATGAAGATAAGTTTAGAGTAGTTGGAATAGATTCTAAGCTTCCAAAGGATATATGTGATTATACAATCAATTGTTCATATGGAAATAAGGATGAATTAGATAATATGAAAAAACATAATTATCATATCATTGCTTTTTATGAAGGTAAAAGTATTGATATGAACCATATTTTTAATACATATTTTAAGTTAGCCTATGGTTTTTTAGAACATAATCTATTAGGACTAATAAACGGATATAGTTGGAATGGATTGATTCCGTCTTTAATACAAGCTATGGGAGAAGAAAATGGTGGAAGAAGTTTAGCAAACACTCCAGCAATGATGGTATGGAGAAATTTTGTAAAGATTCCTCATAATGATGGGGTTTGGTTTGTTACAAAAGGAAATAACTTATATGGTATTTGTGAATATGCATATTATGGAACATTTGAAGAAACAGAAGAAGTATATGAAATGTTTGAAAACATATTTAATTACCAATATGAAAGTGGAGCAAAGATAATAGCTGGACATACTATTCAAATTGAAGATGAGATATATTTGAAATTTAAAGAGGTATATGAATTAGAAGATATACTTAATGGTGAAAATATTGGTACTCTTGTACTTGAAAAAATCACTGAAAATGAAATTAATAATGGCTTATAGGATTGTTAAAATGTAAAGTTTACTTTTCTAAGATAAAACATAGAGGTGATAGTATGAAGTTTGTATTAGCTCCAGATTCTTTTAAGGAAAGTATGACAGCAAAAGAAGTATGCATAGCTATGGAAAAAGGAATAAAAAAAGTATTTAAAGATGCAGAGTGTATTCATGTTCCTATGGCAGATGGTGGAGAAGGTACATTACAATCTTTAGTAGATTCAACTAAAGGACAAGTATGTGTAAAAGAAGTAACAGGCCCTCTTGGAAACAATGTTAATGCAAAGTTTGGTGTTTTAAATGATGGCAAAACAGCAATTATAGAGATTGCAGAGGCTAGTGGATTAACTTTGGTTCCAAGAGAAAAGAGAAATCCATTAATCACAACAACCTTTGGTATAGGAGAACTTATAAAAGAAGTGTTAGATAAAGGATGCAACAAAATTCTTATAGGGCTAGGAGGAAGTGCTACTAATGATGGTGGAGTAGGTATGCTTCAAGCTTTAGGTGCAAAGTTTTTAGATATAAATAACAATGACATAGGTTTTGGCGGTGGAAATTTAAAAAAATTATCTAGAATAGATTTATCAGAATTTGACAAGAGAATCGCAAATATAAATATAGAAGTTGCCTGTGATGTAAAGAATCCTTTAACTGGTAATAAAGGAGCAAGTTTTGTTTTCGGACCACAAAAAGGTGCAACTAAAAATATGGTTATAGTATTAGATGAAGGTTTAAAGCATTTTTCTAATATTGTAAAGCATCAGTTTAATAAAGAAATTGATAAATTAGAAGGTGCAGGTGCAGCAGGAGGATTAGGTGCAGCACTAATTGGATTTTGCAATGGAAAATTAGTAAGTGGGATAGAACTTGTAATAAATTATTCAAGATTAGAGAATAAATTGCAAGATGCTGATTTCATATTTACAGGTGAAGGGAGTATAGATATTCAGACAACTTTTGGTAAAACGCTTATTGGGGTTTCTAGTTTAGCAAAGAGATATAATATACCTGTAATAGCATTAGGTGGCAGAGTTGATTCTAATATAGAAAAACTATATGAGTTAGGGATAAATGCTGTATTTGGAATCTTACCAGGAGTTGAAACATTGGATGAAGCTTTAAAAAATGGAAAAGAAAATGTAGAAAGAACAACAGAAAATATTTGTAGAGTTCTTAAAATAAATAATAAATTTTAAAAGTTTCTAATATTTTTAAGTCTTGAGAGTTCAGGGCTTTTTTTATTACAAAAGTGTAATAAAGTTGAAAGCTTAACAAATGGTTTATATTCATCTCTTTAAGTAAAATTAGAGTATCAAAAATATTTTATACGTAAGGAGAAATGATTTATATGAGTATATTAAAAGTAAAAGAAATTGAAAAAATTTATGATGGAAAAATAAAATATAGAGCTTTAAATGGTGTAAGTTTTGATTTAAATAAAGGAGAGTTCGTTGCAATAATGGGACCTTCAGGAAGTGGAAAAACTACTTTACTTAATTGTATCTCTACAATTGATAATTTTACTGGTGGAGAGATTATAATAAATGATAAAAAACCTCATGAATTAGATGATGATAATCTTTCAAAATTTAGAAGACAAGAACTAGGTTTTGTTTTTCAGGATTTTAATTTAGTAAATACTTTAACTGTAGAAGAAAATATAATTCTTCCTCTTACATTGGACAATGTTAAAGAATCAATTATGGCAGAAAGATTAAGTCGTGCAACAAAATTATTAGGTATAGAAGCATTATTAAAGAAGCGTACTTTTGAAATTTCAGGAGGACAAGCTCAAAGGGTAGCTATTGCTAGAGCAATAATTAATGAACCAGCATTACTTTTAGCAGATGAGCCTACTGGTAACTTAGATTCAAAAGCCGTAAAAGATGTAATGGAGCTTTTTGTTTCCATAAATAAAAATTTAAATACAACTATTTTAATGGTTACTCATGATCCATATGTAGCTAGCTTTTGTAGTAGAGTAATTTTTATTAAAGACGGTAATTTATACAATGAAATCCATTCACAAAATAATCAAAATGAGTTTTATGGAAAAATCATGGACACTTTAAGTTTCTTAGGAGGTGGAAGAAATGAATTTAAATAAATTAGCAATTAACAATGTATTAAGAGATAAGCTAACATATTTGGCTTATTTTTTAAGCAGTGTATTTTCAGTTTTTATATTCTTTTCTTTCTCAATTTCTATGTTTCACCCTGATTTAGGTGTTATTGGAGATGGAGCTACACTTTCACTTGTAATGGAAGCAGGAAATATTATAGTATATATTTTCTCATTTATTTTTATTGCATATTCTATTAAATCATTTATGCATTCTAGAAAGAAAACTTTAGGAACTTTTATAATTATGGGTGCATCAAAAAAGCAACTTAATAACATTATATTTAAAGAAAATATGTTTATAGGAATTGCTTCAATAATAACAGCTATTATACTTGGACTAATATGTTCACCATTTTTCTTAATGATTTCTCGAAATATAATGGGTGTTAATGGATTTAAAGTATATTTTCCTATTAAAGCAATAGGGTTAACATTTGTTATGTTTTTTATTCTATTTCTAATAATAGCATTTATAACACCAAAATTTATTCGTAAAGATAAAGTTATAAAATTATTAAAATCAGATAAAATTTCTGAAAAAGAAAGTAAAATATCACCATTATTAATGACTATAGGTGTATTTATAGCCTCTATTTTAATTCTCTTAATTGCATTTTATAAAAAATATGAAGGAATAAGAGAATTTGTAAATAGTCAACTAGGAACTACAGCAATGTTTGTAGGGGCTTTAGTTGTATTATATGTTATATATTCTCAAGGTTCTATTTTACTAGTTTCAAAATTAAAGAGTAAAAAACTTTATTTAAAAAAGACAAATATGCTAACAATATCAGATATAAAATCAAAACTTAATTCTAATATAAAGATGATGTATCTTGTTACAGTTTTATTTATAGGCGCATTTTTAGCTATTGATATTTTATATGCTTCAAGTGCAGATGTAGAAAAGAATACAAAAAATGTACAACCTTATAGTTATACATATATGTCTCTTGGAAATAATGACAATGAGCAAGAACATATAGAATTAATAGGGAATTCTTTAAAAGATAAAGTTGGATATAAAAAATTTAAGGCTGAAATATTATATAAAGATGAAGATTTCAGAAATGGATTAATAAGTGAAAGTGATTATAATAATCTTATAGAAGGTGTTGGTGGAGAGAAAATTTCACTTAAAGATAATGAAGTTTATTTGGTAAAAGTAAATTCAAGTTTAAGTATAAAAGAGGAATCGTCTAAACAAAATACATCTCTTTTAGGAGGAAATAATTATACTATAGTAGGTTTGGGAGAAAAGAACATATTTCCAGACAGTTATTTTAATACAGTTGTAGTTGTAAATGATAAAACATTAAATACTCTTAATGAAAGAGAAAATTTTAATATTATAAAAGATTATTCTTATAATATTGATAATTGGCAGAATGACTCAGTAGTTTCAAAGGATCTTAAAAGCAAACTAGTAAGGGGAGATGTTTATAAATTTGGATTCTTTAGTGCTAATGATATTTTAAATACAGAAAAGATGGTTAAAAATCTTACACTATATATAGGATTTTTTATAAGCATAATTTTTATTATTGCAGCATTAAGTATAGTTTATTTTAGACTTATTACAGATATTGAAAGAGAGCGAATTAAGTTTAAAGGTATAATTAAGCTTGGCCTTTCTAAAAAGGAACTTTCTAAAATAATATCTACACAAAATTTTATACTAATGTTTGTACCGTTTATAATTTCAACAATTATAACTTTTATTGTAATGTTAATTTTATCTGCTAACTTTAGTGGATCATATATTAAAGCTGGAGTTGGATGTTCTATAATTTTCTTAGTAATTGAAATTATAGGTTACATCATAGTAAATACAAAATATAAAAACTCAATACTTGAAAAAAACTGTTAAACAAATAAAGTAACCTATTATTAGGTTGCTTTATTTACTTTTACAAACATATTAAAATCATGTAAAATAAATTAAACAATTATGGTTAATATAGAAAAACAAGCTGACATTTGAATTTATGAAGGGAGTTTTATTTATGATAAGAGAGATAAATGATAATGAGATAGATAAAGTTATGAAAATATGGGAGGAAAGTACTATTAAAGCCCATAACTTTATAGAAGAGAGTTATTGGAAAGAAAATTATAATAAAGTTAAAGATATATATATTCCTATGGCAGAAACGTTTGTATATGATGATGGTATAGATATAAGAGGATTTATTAGTGTAATAGACAATAATTTTATAGGTGCATTGTTTGTTGACACTAATTTTCAGAACCTAGGAATAGGAAGTAAATTGATAGATTTTGCAGTTGGAAGATATGAACTTTTAAGCTTAGCAGTTTATAAAGAAAACGAAGGTGCAGTGAATTTTTATATAAGTAAAAATTTTAAAATTATAAAAGAGCAAACAAATGAAGATTCAGGGTTTTTAGAATATATAATGTCAAATTGTAATTAATATTATGTTGTAGAAAATAAATTTAATATAATAAAACATAAAAATCAAAAGATATCATTATTATAATTAAGTATAAAAAATCAAAGAGCTTGAAGAAAAGATAAAGACCTCAAAGAACGGTTAACTGCTCTTTGAGGTAAATCATATAAAAAAGTTTAGAAATAATATATTTTAAATTATAAAATTAATAATTATAACTTTTAATTCTATGCAATGCCAAATTCAAGTTTAAGTTTTTCATACCTGTTTTTTTCATGTGGTTTGATTTCAAACATAGGATTGTATAAACAGTGTTGAAAAACATCGGCATCTTTTAAGATTTCATCAAATTGAGAATGTATTAGTTCTTTTTCACTATGATTATAAATAGCATCACAAATAATTTTAGTTTCATTATCATTTGTGATACGTAATGTTTGCAATATTTCTCTTGCTAAAATAGAACCTTTATGTGCATGTTCTTTTGTGTCCATTTTAGCATAGGAGTAAATATCATGAAGCATGCCTGCCATAGTTGCAAGTTCAGCATTTTCTTCACGCTTTAATGCAATTAATGTACAAGATTGAGCAACTCCATATAAATGCATATAAGCACATCTTCGTTCTTCAACATCTGTCATATTTAAGATTATTTCATCAATATATTTTCTTAAAATTTCAATTCTGTTCATATTTAATCCTCCTCAAAGTGCAAACAATTATTGTAGAATCAATTTAAAATAATATAGATTATTTATTTTCATAAAATACTATGATTTTTTCTGCTTTTTCTGTTTTAGAAGCCATTGAAAAAGTTCTGGTTCTTCATATGCTGTAGTGCAGACTTCATGTCCTCTACCTTCATAAACTTTAAAGATAATGTTCGAGTTGTATTTTTTTAAGCAGTCAACAATTCGTTTAGATTCCTCTAAGTCCACAGCTGTGTCATTATCTCCATGTGCAACCCAAATAGGAAGGTTTTTTAAACAAAGCGCCTTTTTAGGCGATATAGCTCCGCCACTTATTGGAACTATGGCAGAAAATCTTTCGGGGTTAAGTATGGCAAAGTTCCATGTACCATATCCACCAAGACTATATCCAGTCAAGTATATTCTTTCAGCATCAATGTTATAATCATTTTCAACCTTATCCAATAAATCTTTTAAAGCATTAAACTGCATTTCCCATATCTCACCATTAGGACATTGAGGAGAGACTACAATAAAAGGGAAATCATCGTTTGATCTTAATATCTTATGTATACCCCATTTTTTTACATTCTCTATATTCTTTCCACGTTCACCTGAACCGTGCAAAGAAAGAATTAATGGCATTTTTACATTTGTGTTATAACTTTTTGGCAAATAGACAAGATAACTCAGTGTTGACTTAATATCTCTTTGAAGTTTAAAATTTTCATAACTCATTCAAAGCACCTCACTTAATTCTGTTAAAATATAATTTTTATAAAACTTCAGGTTGAATTTAAAAATTACTTGTTTTAGAACTTGGATATTTAAAATAGTGAAATATGCTGTAAAAAACTTAAAATTTAACATTATATTTTGTATAAAAATATTTTAAATTATTGAATGAACTTAAATGGGGAATTTTTATATATATATCCTTATATCTATTTTTTACAAGTTATAGTTATTTGGAAAATAATAAAATAGAACTATGATAATTATAACATTTATACCAATATGTACAATAAAATGAATATAGATTTTCTTCTTTGAAATAAGTTATTTTATATAAGTATAGGTTGCATTGCCATAATATGAATCTCTAGCTTATTAAAAAAATGTATAAAATTTGAACGTTGAGTTAAAATATAGTAAAAAAATAAATTTAGACTTTACAGAAGAAATTTATGGATGTATAATAGGTTTAAATTATTTATAAGTTAAAATAAAATTGAAATACAAATAAGAAAAGTAACATAAAAAGTAAAATATTTAGAAAAATAATTTATATTATATATAAAATTTTAGGAGGAAAATTATGAGTACACTTAATAGAAATAAAGTATATTTTATGCATCATCATCACTAGAGACTTGGTCTGCTTAACTGTAGATACAAGTCTATTGCCGTAGGCTTGTATCTCTAGGTGATGATAAATTAAGTGTAAACATAATTTATTTAAACCGTGTAGGTATATGCCTACACGGTTTTTTGTCGTATAAGGCATATGAAAAGAAATAAGTTTAATTTAAGGAGAGAGTAAAAATGAAAAAAGAAATAATCAAACCAAGTATATTACCAGGATTTATGGAACTATTACCAAATGAGCAAGAAAAATTTAATGACATAGTAAATAAAATTTTAAATGTATATGAAAAGAACGGTTGTTTAGCTATAGACACTCCTATAATAGAAAAAGCTAATGTGCTTCTTGCAAAGACTGGTGGTGAAACGGAAAAGCAAGTTTATAGTTTTACAAAAGGAAAGAATGATTTAACACTAAGATTTGATTTAACAGTACCTTTTGCTAGATATGTAGCTCAACACTATAATGAATTAACTTTCCCATTTAGAAGATATCAACTAGGAAAAGTGTATAGAGGTGAGAGAAATCAAAAGGGGAGATATAGAGAGTTTTATCAATGTGATATAGATGTTATAGGCAAAGATAAATTAGCTATAGAAAATGATGCTTGGGTTATAAGTTTAGCGTCAAAAGCATTTAAGGAAATAAAACTTAAGAATTACAAATTTCAAATTAGTAATAGAAAAATATTAAAAGGAATCTTAAAGAGTCTAAACATAGAAAACTCAAATGAAGTTATGATGTTGATAGATAAATACGACAAAATTGGCAAAGGAAAGTTTATTGAAGAACTTACATTTTTAATAGGAAATGAAAAAACTTTATATTTAAGCGATATTTTAGATATTAAGGGAAGTAATAAAGAGATATTGGAGTCTCTTGAAAGACTAAATATTAAAGAAGATTATTTTATAGAAGGCGTAAGTGAGCTTAAGAAAGTAAATGAAATTCTAAAAGTTTTAGGTGTTGAGGATAATGAATTTGAAATTAATTTGAAAATTATTAGGGGGTTAGATTATTATACAGGAACAGTTTTTGAAACTTTGCTAATAGGAAATGAAACTTATGGTTCAATATGTTCAGGGGGAAGATATGATAATTTGGCAGAAAATTATACAGATAAGATATTACCAGGGGTAGGAATTTCTATAGGTATGACAAGATTATTCTTTGTTTTAAAAGAAATAGGATTTATAGAAAATTATAATGTGAAAGGAAAGTTGAATTATTTAATAATACCAATAGGTGATACATTAGAATATTGTGGAACTGTTATGAAAAGCCTAGAGAAAAAGGGTTATGGAGTTACTATATATTTTGAAGAAGATTCTTTAAAAAAGAAAATGAATTATGCCAATAAATTAGGTATAGAAAATGTAATTTTAATTGGTGAAGAAGAGAAAATAAAAAATGAAGTAAAGGTAAAAAACATGACTTTAGGAAAGGAATTTGTAACAGATTATAACAATTTATAGAAAACTAATGTGAAATTTAAATTTATTCATCAAATTTTTGTTATCAGTTGAGAAAAATAAGTGTAAATATATTTAGTTAAGAACTATTCACTCTTAACTTTTAACTAAAATAATCTGTTAGTTATTGATAAAATATTAATTTGAATTTTCTCATTTGATAAATGAATAAATTTAAGATTTAATTTGGAACGCTATAAACATAGATAAGTAGAAATTAAAAATTAATAAGGAAACTGGTATATTCCAGTTTCCTAAAATTAAAGGAGAAGCATATTATGAGTTTATTTAATCCTGTTATCATATCTATTACAGTAATGATAATTTTATGCCTTTTAAAATTAAATGTAATACTGTCATTGTTAATTTCAGCTATAGTTGCTGGAATTACAGCAAATCTAAGTGTGGGACAAACTATGTCCTTATTAATAGACGGAATGGGTGGAAATTCTGAAACAGCCCTTAGTTATTTATTGTTAGGAGCTTTGGCTGTAACAGTAAATAAAACAGGTCTTTCAACTATACTAGCTAAAAAAATATCTAAGGTAGTTAAAGAAAACAAATTTACTTTTATGTTAATAATAGCAGTTATAGCTTGTTTTTCTCAAAATCTTATTCCAGTACATATAGCCTTTATACCAATCTTAATTCCAGCACTTATACCTATTATGAATAAATTGAAAATTGATAGAAGAGCTGTTGCCTGTGCTTTAACATTTGGGTTGAAAGCTCCATATATAGCTATACCAGTAGGATTTGGACTTATATTTCAAAATATTATAAGAGATCAAATGATAGCTAACAATATAGAAGTTACAACTGGCATGGTAAGTAAAGTAATGTGGATACCAGGAGTGGCTATGATTATTGGACTTTTAATAGCTATATTTTTTAGCTATAGAAAACCTAGAGAATATAAAAATGTAAATTTAGAAGAGTTTTCAAATGATAATGAAGATATAAAAATGACAAAGACACACTGGACTGTATTAATGTCTGCTATAGTAGCTTTTGTGGTTCAGATTTTGACAGGGTCATTGCCCTTAGGTGGGTTATGTGCAATTATAGTTTTAATTGTAACAAGAACTATTAAATTTAATGAAATTGATAATTTGATGAATGGTGGAATTAAAATCATGGGTTTTATAGCCTTTGTAATGCTTGTAGCTGCTGGATATGGAAATGTATTAAGAGAAACAGGCGCTATAGAATCTTTTGTTAATTCTATAGTCGTATTAGTAGGACAAAGTCAATTTCTTGGAGCATTATTAATGCTTTTAGTAGGACTTCTTATAACTATGGGAATAGGAAGTTCTTTTGGAACTATTCCTATATTAGCAACTATATACTGTCCATTAGGACTTAAATTAGGTTTTAGTCCTTTATCTATAATTATATTAATTGGAGTTGCAGGAGCATTAGGAGATGCAGGGTCGCCAGCATCAGATAGCACTCTTGGGCCAACATCTGGACTTAATATAGATTCCCAACATGACCACATTTGGGATACCTGCGTGCCAACATTCCTTCACTATAACATACCACTATTTATATTTGGGTTAGTAGCTGCTTTGATTTTTTAATATAGGGAAAAATTATATTATAGGGATATAAGTTGAAAATTTAATTCAAATTTATGAACAAGTTTTAAACTTCAACTAGATAAAAATTATAAACAACCAACTATTTAAAGGTCTACATCCATTACAAGAGGGACAGACGCGTTAAGGTTTATTTTACCATACTTTAGGATAGGTGCTTTTGATGATTCTAGTTTCTCTTCAACACTGCTCAAAGTCGGTCCCAAACATCTACGTAGCTATGCTACTTTTTTAGGACCGGCTTCAAGTTATATAAGTTTTATTGCGAAACCATTGATTTCACTCACAAAATAACTTACGGAAAATATACTTTGGTACGCCTGTCCTTCTTGTTACGGTGCTACATTTAAATAATAATCTTAGCTTAGTTTTATATCCTAAATTTAGATTTTACTTTATTAAATTAAAAAGAAACTGGATTTAATCCAGTTTCCACTGTAACTTTTAACTATTACTTATTAACTCTTAACTGCTTTAGGGACTGGCTAACCCTTTTTGTTTATGGAAGTTACATTCAAAGAGTTTGTTTTATTTTATGGTGCTACATTTGTCGTGCCTGTCCCATTTGTTACGGTGTTATACTTAGATATTAATCTTTACTTGATATTTACTCCCAAACCTAAGTTTTATCTAATTCAACAAACTACTTAAAGATAAAAAAATCATTATTATTTACCAAAAACTATTAAATCATCAATTATTTTAAAATCGTTTTTCTCATAAAACTTTTGTGCTGGATAACCTTTTTCTGTGTTTAATATCATTCCGTTCATTCCCTGATTTTTAATAGTTTTTTCTATTTCTTTCATGAACCAACTTCCAATACCTTTTCCCTGCATTTCATAGCTAACACAAAATTGGTCAATATAATATTCCATACCTTCTATCCATGGCTTTTTCATACCAACACTTAATGCTACAATTTTGTCATCTAACATAGCTACATAACCTAGAAAGTAGTTATTGTTAAAGTGATTATTGAAGAAATTAACTACTGGATCTCTTGAGTCGTAAACATCATTCCATGGTTCTTCAGAAAATGTGTTTATAAATAAATCAACACATTGATCAAGCATATGTTTTTTCATTTCTAATATAACTAAATTTTTCATTTTATTCTTACCCTCTGCTTCTTAATAAATATTTAAGTTATTATAACATAATTTTGTAAATACAACAATTTTTACAAATACAATAAATTTAAAATTAATATTCTACTGTTAGTTAATAGCTTATTTTAATTAATAGTCTTTATATGTTTAAATTAAATGTGAAATAGTGTAATCTATATTTATGTTAATATAAGGAGTTCTAAAGTAATACATTTAATGTTTATATTATTGATAGGAGATTAAAATGAAATTTAAGGAATTTGGAAATAGGGAATTACCTACGATAATATTTTTGCACGGTGGAGGATTATCTTGGTGGTCTATGGAAAAAATTATCAAGGATTTCAGTAGTGAAAATCATGTTGTGGCCCCTATAATTGATGGACATGGTGAAGATGGCAAAACAAATTTTATAAGTATAGATGACAGTGCTGATAAATTAATTTCATTTATAGATGCTAATTGTGGTGGAAGAGTATTTGCACTTGTTGGATTATCCATTGGTGCTCAAATTATAACTGAAATATTGTCTAGAAGAAGTGATATTACTAAATTTGCAGTTATTGAAAGTGCTTTAGTTTACCCAATTAAAGGAACAAGATTTTTAGCAGTACCAACTTACAAAATGTTTTATGGTTTAATAAAGAAAAAATGGTTTTCAAAATTACAAGGAAAAATACTAAATGTTCCTGAAGAAATGTTTGAACGTTATTATAAGGATAGTTTAAATATAACAAAAGAATCTTTAGTTAATATTACATTGAGTAATGGGAATTATATATTGAAAAACACAATTAAAAATACAAAAGCTAAGGTTCTAATTATTGTTGGAGAAAAAGAGTTAAAGATTATGAAAAAATCAGCAGAAGAACTGCATAACACTATTTTAAATAGTCATTTATATATAGCTAAAAAAATGGGACATGGGGAACTTAGCTTAGTTAATTATGAGGAATATGTTAGTCTCATTAGAAATTTTTTTGTTTGAAAAATGTAGTATTTTTTAAGCGAAATAGCTTCAATTGGAATTGTATATATAAATAAACAAGTATTTACAATATAGTTTTGTAGCTGTATAATGAACTTAACTTAATAAAGATTTGCTAGGGGAGCCAATAGTGGCTGAGAGGAATTTTAAGTTTCGACCCTTTGAACCTGATATGGTTAACACCAACGTAGGGAAGTAAGATAGGAAAATATTTAAATTTGAAATAAAATTATAACATATATTTTCATAAGAGCTTACCGGTTGGTAAGCTCTTTTTATATGCAAAGAACATAGCAAAACCCCATAGTAGCTTTATTAAGATAATTTTAGAGAGGAGGGATAGCATGATTGTAAACGGTAAAAAAAAGAATTATGAAGGCTTTTCAGTTAGTGAAACGATAAAAGATTTAGAACTTGATGCAGATAAAATTGTTGTTGAACTGAATTTAAAAATATTACCTAAGGAAGAATACGATAAAACAATATTAAAAGAAGATGACAAAATAGAAATAGTTGCTTTTGTTGGAGGGGGATAAATGCTTATTAAGGTGAATGGAAGAAGCGTTGAAATAAGTGAAAATGTATCTATAAATAATATAAAAGAAAAAATGTATCCTAATTCAGATATGGTAATTATAAACGGGTTTCCAATAAAAGAAGATAAGATTTTAAAAGATAAAGATGAATTGACTTTTATAAAAAAGGGTGAAAAACCAAAAAAAGAAGAACTAGAAACACTAATGGTTTCTAGACATACAAAAGGTGTATTTGAAAAACTAAAGAAGTCAGTAGTAGGTGTTGCAGGATTAGGTGGACTTGGTTCTAATATAGCAATATTTTTAGCAAGAATAGGAGTCGGAAGGTTAGTATTAGTAGATTTTGATGTAGTAGAGCCAAGTAATTTAAATAGACAACAATATTATATAAGGAATATAGGGATGAAAAAAACTGATGCAATTAAAGAAATTATTAAAGAAATTAATTCCTATATTTTAGTGGAAGTTGTAGATAGATATTTAGATAAAGACAATGCTATCTATACATTTAAAGATTGTGATGTTGTTATAGAAGCTTTTGATAATGCAAAGTGTAAAGCAGAGCTTGTAAATGCTATTTTACTTAATACAAATAAATATATCATTAGTGGAAATGGAATGGCAGGTAGTTTTTCATCTAATTCTATAATTACTAAAAAGATTAATAGTAGATTTTATGTTTGTGGAGATGGAGAAAATGAGGCAAAAGAAGGTTCAGGCCTTATGGCTCCAAGAGTAAGTATAGCTGCAGGTCATATGGCAAATATGTCAGTGAGGATATTACTAGGTGACAGTGAAGTGTAGAGGGGGAAATGTTATGAATGACAAATTTATAATTGGCGGAAAAGAGTTAAATTCTAGATTGTTTATTGGAACAGGTAAGTATGCATCAAATTCTATTATTCCTGAAATAGTTAAAAGTTCAGAAGCTCAAGTAATTACTATGGCAGTAAGGCGAATAAATTTTGATGATAAAGAAGAAAATGTAATAAACCATATACCTAAAGATATGGTATTGCTACCAAATACATCAGGGGCAAGAAATGCAGAAGAAGCAGTGAGGATTGCTAGACTTGCAAAAGCGATGGGATGTGGAAAATGGATTAAAATAGAAGTAATAAACGATTCAAAGTATCTTTTGCCAGATAATTTAGAAACTTTAAAAGCTACAGAAATATTAGCTAAAGAAGGTTTTGTAGTTTTACCGTATATGAATCCTGACTTAGCAATGGCAAAACGAATGATAGAAGCAGGTGCGGAAGCTGTTATGCCATTAGGGGCACCTATCGGAACCAATAGAGGCTTAAAAACAAAAGAATTGATAGAAATAATGATAGATGAATTAAATAAACCAGTGATTGTAGATGCAGGTATTGGTTTACCTTCTCATGCTTGTGAAGCAATGGAGTTGGGAGCTAGTGCGGTTCTTTTAAATACTGCAATATCATCAAGTAATAACCCTATTCTTATGGCAAGCGCCTTTAAAAAAGCTGTAGAAGCTGGAAGGGAAGCATATTTGGCTAAAGCTGGTGTTGTATCTAAATTTGGAAACGCATCATCACCTTTAACTGGATTTTTAGAGTAATGTCATTTTTAAAGGTTATAGAAAAATACGAAAAATTTAATTTTGAAGATTATTTTAATAGGGTTACAGATGAAGATATAAAAAGGTCTATATACAAAAATAAATTAAATGAAGAGGATTTTTTAAACATAATATCGCCTAAAGGTGAAAAATATCTGGAAGAAATAGCTCAAAAGGCTCATGAAATATCTAATAGGTATTTTGGGAAAACCGTTCTTTTATATACACCATTATATATTGCTAATATGTGTGTTAACAGATGCGCATATTGTTCTTACAATCATGATAACAATATTTTAAGAGCAAAGTTAACTATGGAAGAAATAGAAAAAGAAGCGAAGGCCATAGCTAAAGAAGGATTTAAACATATAATTCTTTTAACTGGTGAAAGTCCTAAAGATACACCAATAGAATATTTAGTAGATGCAATAAAAGTACTTAAGGATTATTTTCCTTCAATTACATTAGAAGTACAACCATTAAGTGAAGAAGATTATAAAAAAGCTATAGAGGCAGGTGCTGATGGATTAACAGTTTACCAAGAAGTATATGATAGAGAAATATACAAGAAAGTACATTTAGGTGGTCCAAAAAGAAATTATAATTTTAGGCTTGATGCACCAGAAAGAGGTGCAAAAGCAGGTATGAGAAATATAAGTGTAAGTGCACTGTTAGGATTAAATGATTTTAGAAAAGAAGTGTTTTTAACAGCACTACATGGAAAATATATTAAAGATAATTACCCAGGAGTAGATGTAGCTTTTTCGGCACCAAGAATACGTCCTCATGCTGGAGCTTTTCATGATATATATCCAGTAAGTGATAAAAACTTAGTTCAGTGTATTTTGGCATTAAGATTATTTCATAATAACTCAGTTATAAATATATCTACAAGAGAATCAGCAAGTTTTAGAGAAAAATTGATTCCACTAGGAGTTAATAAAATGTCAGCGGGCGTATTAACAGAAGTGGGAGGACACTGTAAAGACACAAAGGGCAAAGGGGAATCACAATTTTTAATAAGTGACCAAAGTAGTACAGAAGATGTGAAAAAAATGATAAAGAGATTAGGGTATCAACCAATTTTTAAAGATTGGGAAAGAATTTAGGGGGAATAAAAATGAATTATACAACACAAATGGATGCAGCTAAAAAAGGCATAATAACAAAAGAAATGGAAATAGTAGCAAAAAAAGAACAGATAGATGTGCAAGCCTTAAGAGAGTTAATTGCTAAAGGACAAGTAGTAATTCCAGCTAATAAAAATCATAAATCTTTAAGTCCTGAAGGTATAGGAAAAGGAATGAAAACAAAAATAAATGTTAATCTAGGAATATCAAAGGATTGTTACTTTATAGAAAAAGAAATGGAAAAGGTGAAAAAAGCAATAGAGATGAAGGCAGAGTCTATAATGGATCTTTCTAACTATGGAAAAACTGCTGAGTTTAGAAGAAATCTTGTAGAGTATTCACCAGCTATTATAGGAACAGTGCCAATTTATGATGCTATTGGTTTTTATGATAAGGAATTAGATGAAATAACAGCGAAAGAATTTTTAGATGTTGTTGAAAAACATGCAAAAGATGGTGCAGATTTTGTTACAATCCACGCTGGATTAAATAAAGAAGCAGCTGATACATTTAAAAGAAATAAAAGATTAACTAATATTGTTTCAAGAGGTGGCTCATTATTATTTGCATGGATGGAAGTTAATAATAAAGAAAATCCATTTTATGAATACTATGATAGATTATTAGACATTTGTGAAGAGTATGATGTTACATTAAGTCTTGGAGATGGATGCCGACCAGGATGTAATGCAGATTCTACTGATGCAGTTCAAATTAAGGAGTTAATAACATTAGGAGAACTTACACTAAGAGCATGGGAAAAAAATGTACAAGTTATAATTGAAGGTCCTGGACACATGACATTAGATGAAATTAAAACAAATGTGCTTTTAGAGAAAAAACTTTGTCATGATGCTCCATTTTATGTTTTAGGACCACTAGTAACAGATATAGCACCAGGTTATGACCATATTACTTCAGCAATTGGTGGAGCTATAGCAGCAGCGGCAGGAGCAGATTTCTTATGTTATGTTACACCAGCAGAGCATTTAAGATTACCTAATATAGAAGATATGAAAGAAGGTATAATTTCAACTAAAATAGCAGCTCATGCAGGAGATTTAGCTAAGGGCATTAATGGTGCTAGAGAATTGGATGATGCTATGAGCAAGGCAAGAGCAGAGTTAGATTGGGATATGATGTTTAAATTAGCTTTAGATAGCGAAAAACCTAAAAGATACAGAGAAGAATCTATGCCTGAACATTCAGATACCTGTACAATGTGTGGTAAAATGTGTGCCGTTAGGAATATGAATAAAGTATTAAAGGAAAAAGAAATTGATATATTTAATAACAAATAGACAGCTTGTACAAAGTGATGAAGAGTATTTTCAAAAGATAGAAGCTGCTGTAAAATATGGCATTTGTAGAATAATATTGCGTGAAAAAAATGTTTCTGATGATGTCTTATTAAAATATGCAAAGGCTATTACAAAAATAATAGAAAATACTAATTGTAAATTAATAATAAATTCTAATGAATTTGTATATAAAAAAGTGAAACCTTATGGAATACATTTACCTTTCGAAATGTTTTTAGGGTATGAAAAGAATAAGGATGAAATAGTAGGAGTATCTATTCATTCTTTAGAAGAAGCAATAAAAGCAGATAAACTTGGAGCTACATATATTTTAGCATCTAATATATATGAGACAAAATGTAAGGAAGGTTTAAAAGGAAAAGGTGTAAAATTCATAGAAGAGATAAAAAAACATGTCTCTTGCAAAGTAATTGCATTAGGTGGAATAAAACAAGACAACATGAAAGAAGTTTACAACTCAGGAGCTGATGGAGTTGCTATGATGAGTGCTTTTATGAAGTAACTTTATTATAAGGTTTTATTTCAAATTTCATAATTATTATAACTAAAGTGGATAAATATAAATTTGTCCACTTTACTATTTAATTTATATAGCGTTCCAAGTTAACGCCTATAAAGTTTTCCAATACCTTCTTGTAAGTATTTTTTGTCCATCTATAAGGTTCTCTACTTTATCTTGAAGTACCATATCATTATTTTCCATTATTTTAGCAGAAGCATAATTATCATCATCACAAGTGATTAGAATTCTTGAAATATCCATGTCCTTTGCTTTTTCTAACGCCAGTTTAAGCATAAAAGTTCCATAGCCTTTATTCCATTCAGAATAGCGAATACCATACCCTATATGACCACCATATTGTAGTAGTGCATCGGTGAGATTATGTCTAATGCTAATTTCCCCTATAAACAAGTCTTTCTCATCGTCAACCAACCAAAAATAACTTGCCCCAACCCTATTGGGCTTCAAATTACGTTCATTTTTGTAATTATCATATTTCACAAATATATCATAGGACCTTGCATCATTAAATGCATATGTTGTGACGTGATTATCCTCATATTCGTCATATGCTTCAATATATGATTTCAAATACTTTTCATTTGGTTCTATAAGTTTAATCATAACTATCCCCCCAATAAATTAATTGAATAAAAAACTAATGTACATTATAAAGAAAATATTCATTTATTTTAAGTTAGAGGGTATCTAAATAACTTCTAAAATTTTTTCAAGAATATTAATAGAATTAATAGATGCTGATACGCAATTTTTCTCAAAAACTTCCGTTCCACTTTCATTTTCAGTATCTGATATTGTTCTTATTGCTAAAAATGGAATATTATTTACGTAACACACATGAGCAATACTAGCACTCTCCATATCTACGCAAAGTGGGTTATGTCTATTAATTATATGTTCACGACCATAGTCACTTATAAATGCTTCTCCTGTTACTATTCTACCAAAGTATGTTTTTTGATTAACTAATTTAGATTCTTGGATTTTCCTGCAAAGGTTTATAAGATAACTATCTGCATTAAAATATATATTTTTCATCCATGGATGATATTCTGTTAGTATCCCATCATCAACGTCATGATATGCTAATTCTGTAGATATGACGGTGTCTCCAATATTCAACCTTCTGTCAATTGCTCCAGCAACCCCAACAACAATAATATGAGTAACATTAAATTTATCTATCAATATTTGAGTAGCGATAGAAGCATTAACCTTACATACACCTGAATATAATGCAACAACATCTATAGAGTTATAAGAACCTCTATAAAAATCTAACATTGCAAATGAAGATACTTTTTTATCAGATAATTTCTCAATAAAAGGCATAATCTCATTTTTAGATGGTCCTATAATTCCTATTCTCATAAATATCCCCCCTAATTTGTATAATTTAAATTGTCTAAATAATTATTTGTGAAATTTAGATTTTAGTTTCATTTCAATAAATGGTATAGGCATAATTAAAGCAACTAATCCTATTCCTACATTTACAAGACTTAAATATTGTGATTCTATAGGAATAATTAATTTTAATAGAACGATAAGGATAAACAGTATAATGCCTATTTTAAACCAAAGCTTACCACATAAAGTATTAGCATAATTCCACGCATCTTTTGACTCCATAGAACGGGTTGTTCTATAACCACAAACATTATTAATTTCTTTAGGTGGATTATTACTAATTATTTTACCTAGAATTATCATTGTTATAGGTATTAATAAATCTATAAACCAGAAAAAAATCTCCATAATTCCTCCTTAACAATACATTAATTTAAATGTATAAGTATTATATTACATTTTATACCACTGAATAATAAATTCAATACTTAAATTATACACTTATATATTAAAACCAAAGTATTAGGTACTGGTTCTTTGCTTATTAGGTGATGGGAATACAATATTTGTGGAATTTACATTTGAAACAAAGAAATTAGCCGAAAATGAACCTGTCCCTCTTGTTACGGCGCAAAAGTTTAGGTGAGTTGCTTGTTTAGGAGTTTTAGATAGCTCTTTAGAAATTAACAATGGACAAAGGACAATCAATTAGGAATTGACATTTGATAATGGACAATTGACAATTATGGAGGAAACTGGACTACCAGTTTCTTTGAATTTAAGGGAGTAAAATTTCAGTTTAAGATATAAAACTAAACAAAAGCTATATTCAAAGTCTACAGCCGTAACAAGAAGGACAGGCGTACCAAAGCATGTTTTCCAT